>JBAZPE010000307.1:0-4146 GCA_041648375.1 Burkholderiaceae bacterium
GAGTTCGGTGCGCGGCAGTGACACGCGCACGAGCTGCGCACCCAGGCTTTCATAGACCTGCAGTGCGGCCTTTACCGCTGCGTCGACATCCTGCGCGATGCCCGGGCCGAAAAACTCGTCGGGCACGCCGATACGCAGGCCGGCGAGCGGTTGGCTTTCACGGGCGTTGCACGCAGTTTGAAACTTCTCGTAGTCGGCGCGGATGCGGCCGGGCGCGTTGGGTGTGTTGTCGCAGTGCTCCAGGCTGGTGGCGTCACGTTCATCAAAGCCGCTCATGGGGTCGAGCAGGGCGAGCAGATCGCGACTGGAGCGCGCCAGGGGGCCTGCCTGATCGAGGCTGGAGCCAAAGGCAATGATGCCGAAGCGCGATACCGTCCCGTAGGTCGGCTTGATGCCGCTCACGCCGCACAGCGCCGCAGGCTGGCGCACCGAGCCGCCGGTGTCCGTCCCGGTGGTCGCCATGGCCAGACCGGCCGCCACGGCGGCAGCCGACCCGCCGGATGATCCGCCAGGTACGGCCCGGGTATCCCAGGGGTTCCTGACCGGCCCGAACGCCGAGTTTTCGTTGCCCGAACCCATGGCGAATTCGTCGCAGTTCAGTTTGCCCAGGCTGACCGCCCCGGCCTGGCCCAGCCGCTGCACCACGGTGGCATCGAACGGGCTGGTGTAGTTCGCGAGCATCCGGCTGCCAGCCGTGCTGCGCCAGCCTTGCGTGACGAACGCGTCTTTGTGGGCAATGGGAATGCCGGTCAGCGTGCCGGCCGTGCCCTGGGCGATCGCCGCGTCGGCGCGTGCGGCCTCTTTCAGGGTCAGGGCGGCATCAACATGCAAAAAGGCATTCAGATCGCTCGCGTCGATGGCGGCCAGGGCACTCTTGGCCAGTTCGCTGGCGCTGACGCGACGCTGATCCAGGGCCAGGCGCAAGGCGGCGATGTCTTCGAATTCGGCGTGCAGGGAAGTGGGCATAGTCATTCGACGACCTTGGGAACCAGAAACAGGCCGTCAGAGAGGGCCGGCGCATTGACGGTCAGGGCATCGCGGCGTGCCACCGAGCCTTCTTCGGTGACCGTGTCCTCACGCAGTCGCAGGGCGACGTCCTGATGGGCGGAGAGGGGGTGCGCCATGGGTTCGACCCCCTGGGTATCGACCGACTGCAAGCGTTCAATCAGGTGCAGAAGGTCATTGAGTTCGGTGCAGGACTGCTCGATCTTGTCCTGCGGCAGCTCGATACGGGCCAACTTGGCAAAGCGAGCCACATCTTTTTCAGTCAGCGACATGGGAATAAAACGATATAAATGTAAGGCGGTCGCACATGGCGACAGGAGGGCGCGCGGATGCCGGAGAGCGCAATGGTCAGCAATTTGCCAGCATTTTCGCGTTAGTTAGGTGGAAATTATAAGTTATCATTCAAGGTTTACGGCTTGCCACATTGGTAGGGATCGCGCCCGCGCGGCCGAACAATGCTGCCGCAGGCCTTTACCCTATTCTCCTGAGTCGAGTCAGAGCGCCCAATGTTCGGATTTCTGCGCAGTTATTTTTCCAGCGATATGGCGATCGACCTCGGTACCGCCAACACGCTTATTTATGTTCGTGGCAAAGGCATTGTGCTTGATGAGCCATCCGTCGTGGCGATCCGCCACGAGGGTGGCCCCCACGGAAAGAAGATCATCCAGGCTGTCGGTCGTGAGGCCAAGCAGATGCTGGGTCGCGTGCCCGGCAACATAGAAGCCATTCGCCCCATGAAAGACGGGGTGATTGCCGACTTCACGGTCACCGAGCAGATGCTCAAGCAGTTCATCCGCATGGTGCATCCGCGCAGTATGTTTGCGCCCAGTCCGCGCATCATCGTGTGCGTGCCCTGCGGCTCCACCCAGGTGGAACGTCGTGCCATTCGCGAGTCTGCGTTGGGTGCGGGGGCGTCGCACGTCTATCTCATCGAAGAGCCCATGGCTGCGGCGATCGGTGCAGGTCTTGCCGTGTCCGACGCCAGTGGTTCGATGGTGGTGGATATCGGTGGTGGGACGACCGAGGTGGCCGTCATTTCGCTGGGCGGCATGGTCTACAAGGGCTCCGTGCGGGTGGGCGGTGACAAGTTCGACGAGGCCATCGTCACCTACATCCGCCGCAATTACGGCATGCTGATCGGCGAGCCTACGGCTGAGCTCATCAAGAAAACGATTGGTTCCGCTTTCCCGGGTTCCGAGGTGCGTGAAATCGAGGTCAAGGGACGTAATCTTGCTGAGGGCGTGCCGCGCAGTTTCACGGTTTCCTCCAACGAGATCCTTGAATCGCTGACCGACCCGTTGAATCAGATCGTTTCCGCGGTCAAAATTGCGCTTGAGCAAACCCCGCCGGAACTTGGTGCCGACATTACGGACAAAGGCATTGCCTTGACCGGTGGTGGCGCTTTGTTGCGCGATCTCGACCGTCTGCTGCAGGAAGAAACGGGCTTGCCGGTGGTTGTCGCCGATGATCCCCTGACTTGCGTGGTTCGGGGCTGCGGCGAAGCGCTGGAGCATCTCGAGAAGCTCGGCGCGATTTTCATCAACGATTAGTCCCTCCGAATAGTCTGAATCCAGGCTTTATCGGCTCCGGTGGGCCTGATCTCGCCTTGGCCCTAAATCTATGGTTCGACAACCCGGCACTCCACGACTGTTCCGACGAGGCCCGTCGGCAGAGGTGCGCCTGTTTGTGCTCGGCTTGAGTGCCCTGGCCCTGATCTTCACCGATGCGCATGTGCGGGTGCTCGATCCGGTTCGCCAGAGCCTGGCGACTGCGCTCTATCCCTTTCAGCGCGTGGTGATGGCGCCCCGCGATGGCGTGCAGACCGTCTACGAGTGGATCAATGCGGCAAACCTGATCCGCAGCGAGAACGAGGCCTTGCAACGCCAGCGCATCGAGTTGTCCCAGGTGGCTTCGCATGCGGCGCAACTGGCCGCGGAAAACGCGCAGTTGCGTCGTCTGCTTGGGGTGACGGGAACCACCGCGCAGCCCGCTGTCGTGGTGGAAGTGCTGTATGAACCGCCGGGCTCGTTCCACCAGCGGCTCGTCTTCAACAAAGGCAGTCGTGACGGCCTGGCGCCGGGCATGCCCGTCATCGATGAGGGTGGGGTGGTTGGTCAGATCATTCGCGTGACGCCCATGACCGCCGAGGCCGCGCTGGTCACCGACAAGGAAGTGTCCATCCCGGTTCAGATCCTGCGCAACGGGCTCCGACTCATTGCATTTGGCGGTGATTCTGCCGCCAACATGGAGGTCCGTTATCTGGCGGCCAATGCCGATATACGGGAAGGCGATACTATCGTCACCAGCGGCGTGGGTGGTTTGTTTCCTGCCGGTTTGCCGGTCGCCCAGGTTCGCTCGGTTGATCGCGATACGGCGTCCGGGTTCGCGCGGGCCGTGGTCGACCCGCTTGCCCATCCCGAGCGCTATCGGCATTTTCTGGTTCTGCGGGTCGATGTGACCGAGCTGACCGCGCCACCACAGGAGACACCCGCCAGTGAGCCGCAATGATGTGCGCCGCACTTCCAATCTCGATCTTCGCGGCAACGTCTCGCGCGAGCGGGTGACCCCGCCCGCACATGGGGCATTCGTATGGGGCTCTCTGATTTTCGTCTGGCTGGTCTCGCTGCTGCCATGGCGGATGTGGGAATACGCCCCTGATGTGTTGCTGATGACACTGGCATTCTGGTGCGTGAACCAATCTGCACGCGTGGGCCTGGTCGCCGCCTTCGTGTTCGGCATTCTGATGGATGTGCATGACTCTGGCCTGCTTGGCGAACTGGCCCTGACCTACGTGCTCGTCGCCTATGGCGCGACGGTGTTGAATCGGCGCCTGCAGCGCTTCGACCTGTTGGGGCAGGCCATCCATCTGGCGCCCGTGTTTCTGCTTGCCAAGTTCCTGACCGTCTTTCTGCATGCCTGGATGGTGGGCAACTGGCCGGGCTGGGGCTGGGCAGTGGGTGCCTTGCTGTCGATCGCACTGTTCCCGATCTGGGGTTGGGTCCTGCACATGCCCTTTCGCGGCGACGATGATCGCGACGCGGCGTCGGCATAACTCATGTTCGAGTTCAAGAAAACCGGCCAGCACCAAAAGCAGCGTTTTCGGCTGCGCGCCATCGTGGGTGCCTCGTTTGCGCTGGTGTT
>JBAZPE010000308.1:0-4128 GCA_041648375.1 Burkholderiaceae bacterium
TGTCCGGCTCCTGAAGGCAGCGAGAGCGCATCGTGGCCACTGGCGTGTATGGCCTGTGTCCAGGCCGCGCGATGACGCTCGGCACACGGCACGGCCGGCGCATGCAGGATTTCTTCGATCTGCACATCGATATTGCGACGCGAGCAGATCTCGTGAATCGCTTCTTCGATATCCTTGACCGCTGCATCGCGCACCACGTCGTCGGTGGCGCGTATGTCGAGCGAAAACCGGCACATCCCGGGAATCACGTTCACCGAACCGTCAGGGACCTCGAGTTGCCCCACCGTGCCGACCAGTCCAGGCTCACGCGCACAGCGCCGCTCGACAAACAGCACGATCTTCGCTGCCGCCGCGGCGGCGTCGCGACGCATCGTCATGGGCGTGGTGCCGGCGTGGCCGGCCAGGCCGGTCAACACCACCTTGCGACGCACGATGCCTGCAATGGCGGTAACCACCCCCACCGGCAGATTCTGCTCCAGCAACACCGGGCCCTGCTCGATGTGCACTTCGAAAAACTGCGCGAGCCGGTCGAGATCAGTGCGCGCCTGTGCAATCGCGCCGACCTCGCGGCCACCCTGCACCAAGGCGTCGCGCATGGGCATGCCCTGGGCGTCGCGCAGCGAAAGCATCGCATCTTCGAAACGTCCGGCGTAAGCCGAAGAACCCAGAAACGAGCTGCCATAGCGCACCCCCTGCTCTTCTGCGAAACCTACGACTTCCAGATCGCAGGGCAGCCGTTCGCCACGTGCCGCCATGCCGGCCACCACGGCCATGGGCAACAGGATGCCCAGGCGCCCGTCATAACGCCCGCTATTGCGCACGGTGTCGTAATGGCTGCCGGTAGCCACCAAGGCTGGCTGATTGACGCCAGACGCCGCACGATAGCGGCCCACCACGTTGCCCACAGCATCCTCATGCACATCGTCGAAGCCGCAGGCACGCATCCATGCCGCCAGTTGCAGAGCCACCGCTCGATGGGCTGCCGTCATATAGGTGCATGTCAGATGGTCGGGATGATCGGAATGCAACGCCAGCGCGTCTGCCCACTGCATCACCTGCTGCGCCGGGTCGATCGTGGCGTTTGCAGGCGTGCTTTCAGGGGGGACAGAAGAGGTGTGTGTCATGGCAGCAGGACGCTCGAGAATGGCAGGGAGCGACCATTATGAGCCCGAAATCTGCCCTGCTGCGAGCGCGTGAACCGTGCGCCGAGGCACCGTAGCTCAAAGGCACGAAGATCAGGCGCGGTCTGCGTTCAGGTCGGCCCTGCTGGCTCGCCTGCGCCCTGCTATCCCGACCATGTGCGCTGGACCATCGACGTCAACGCCACCAGCACTGGATCACCCGCTCGATCAGGCGACACGATGTAGCCCAGTGTCGCATCGGCCTTGGCCGACCCCCACACCACGAAATCATTGGCTGCCGCACCCTGCAATGCGATTTCCTCACGTACCAGTGCACACCCTGCACCCGCACGCACCAGGGCATGCAGGTTGGCATGGTCATCGTTCTGCATCACCACACGCGGACGCAGCCCATGACGCTCGAACATGTCTCGCAGCAGCGCGTGCGAATGGCTACCCGCCGGGCCGTCCAACCAGGGGGCCTGCGCCAGCTCACGCCACCCGCCTTTGCGCATGCCCGCTGCGGCCTCCCTGGGCACGGCCACGCGATAGCGCACGCTGCGCAAGGGTGACCATTGCAGGCCTCGAGGTGGGCTCGCCACGATGGTCAATGCGGCGGCCAGCTTGCCACTGGCGACCTGTTCGGCCAATGTCGCTGTCGAAAGCACGAAGGTCTGCAACTCGATCATGGGCAGGTGCCGGGTAATGTGACCCGCCAGCTCCCCCAATCGCAGGAAGTCCGGTTGCTCGCTGGGCACGCCCAACTCCAGCAGGCCTTGCAGGGCACCTTGCAGCACCTGCGCCTCAGCCTTGAGCTGATTGCCCTGGGCCAGCAGTGACTCGGCTGTGGGCAACAAGGCTTCGCCCGCCTTGGCCAGCGTCAGTCGCCCCCCGGTACGATCGAACAACGCCACGCCCAGACTCTGTTCCAGCGCCTTGATCTGCGCCGTGACCGCCGGCTGCGTCAGCGAAAGCGCTTCGGCCGCACGCGTCAGATTGCCCATCCGGGCAACCTTCACGAAGGCACGAATCTGATAAATCTCCATGACGGCGACTATGCCGCAAGCAAACGGATCTGACCAGGGTCCAGACCGACGGCGACAGGTGCACCGATCGGGAAAATCGACAGCCCGGCAAGATGGGACTGATCCACCGTCAATTGCTGATCACCGACCTGCACCTCATAGCGCGTGAACTCGCCCTGGAACTCGCTGCCCTGGATCACGCCGGGCAACCACACGTAGCGCGCATCGCCATGGCCACCCGCCAGATCCACCTGCACGCTGTGCGGCCGAAAGCTGGCCGCCAGACGCGCACTGTCAGGCACATCGTCGGTGACGGGCAACTGGATATCGCCCACGCCATCCACGGCCAAAAGCACACTGGTGCTGCCACGCTCCTTCACAACGCCCTCCAGCACGTTCATGGTGCCCACGAAGTTGGCCACGAAGCGATTGACCGGAAAATCGAACAACGTGTTGGGCGACCCGATCTGCTGCACCACGCCGTGGTCGAGCACCGCCATGCGGTCTGCCGTGGTCATGGCCTCTTCCTGATCGTGCGTCACGAAAATGGTGGTGATGCCCAGTCGTCGTTGCAACGAGAGCAATTCGCGTCGCATCTGCACGCGCAGCTTCTTGTCCAGGTTGGACAGCGGCTCATCGAGCAGCAAGACCTGAGGTTCGATCACAATGGTGCGCGCCAGCGCCACACGCTGCTGCTGGCCGCCCGACAGCTCGTTGGGACGACGCCGCGCAAATTGAGCCAGGCCCACCAGCGCCAACGCCGCTTCAGTGCGCTCGCGGATCTGCTCGCGCGGCAGCTTGCGCTCCACCAGCCCGAACGCCACGTTGTCCCACACGGTCATGTGCGGCCACAGCGCATAGCTCTGGAACACCATGCCGATATTGCGTTCCCAGGGCGGCTGATCGCCCACGTCCTTGCCATCGATGAGCAACTGTCCACGTGATTGACGGTTAAAACCCGCGATCAAGCGCAGCAGCGTGGACTTGCCCGACCCCGACGGCCCGAGCAGGGCAAAAAACTCACCAGGCTCGATCACGATATCCAGATCCTTCAGGATCTCGTTTTTTCCATAGGACAGCGAAATATTGCGACACTCGACGCTGACTTTTTTCATGATGTCTGAAGCTCCGTGGTTTCGACACGCCCGGGAGCCTGTCTGCGCGTCGTGCGCTCGATCAACAAATGACTGGCGTAGGTGCCGATGGCCACCGCCAGAACCGCCAGCACCCCCAGCGCAGCACCCGGGCCACGCCCGGAAGGGCTTTGCATGTAAAGATAGATGCCATAGCTCATGGGCGCCTGGCTCTCACGCGTGACCAGCATGATGGTGGCCGACAATTCGACTGCCGCCGTAATGAAGCTGGTCACGAATCCCGCCAGCATGCCGCCCACCATCAAGGGCACCACCACGCGCTGTATCGTGCGCATGCGGTTCGCCCCCATGGATTGCGCAGCCTCTTCAAGCGACACGTGAATCTGCTGCAAGGCCGCCACGCACGATCGCAAGGCATACGGCAGGCGCCTGACCGAATAGGCGATCATGATGAGCACCCACGACGATGTCAGCATGGTGTCGGTGAAGGGGATCTCCATGCCGCGGAACGTGCGCAGCAAACCGATCGCCAGCACGATGCCGGGTATCGCCAGCGCCGCCGAGGCCATCCAGTCCAGCCATTGCCTGCCCGGCATCCGGGTGCGCAACAGAAGATAGGCGATCGCCGTGCCGATGATCACGTCGATCCCGGCGGCCAGCCCGCAATACAGCAGCGTGTTGGCGATCATGCCGCTGGAATCTTCGAACACCGCGTTGTAATGCGCCAGCGTGTAGCCATCAGGTAATGGCGCAAAGCTCCACACACTTGCGAACGACAACAGCAGCACGCCGATGTGCGGTGAGAGCACCAGCAGCAGCACCAGGGCGATCCAGCTATAGGCCAAAAAGCTCTCGCCGCGCTTGAGGCGACGCTTCTGAATCGAACCG
>JBAZPE010000309.1:0-4125 GCA_041648375.1 Burkholderiaceae bacterium
CCGGCGGCGTGCCCGCTTCCGAACGCACCCGCCGCGCCTATGGTTCGGCTGCCGCAGCGACCGAACTGATCGAGCGTCGCCGCGCCGATGGGCATGTGTCCATTCCAGAAGTCTGGACGCCTCAGTTTTTGGTGCACAACGGGAAAAAGGGCAGTGCTTCGCCTTCCGATGCCCATCATGTGCCGCATGCGATCGAGCCGGCAGCCGTCGACCTGGCGCAGGCGGATCTTCAGCGTGCCCAGGATGCGCGACGCCGTCTGATTCTCCTGATCGAGGACGACAATCGCTTTCTTCAGGTGCTCTCCGATCTGGCGCGTGATCTCGGTTTCGAATGTGCGGTGGCCGAGAACGGCGCGCAGGCGCTGGCCATGGCGCGTGAACTTCGCCCCAGCGGCATTTTGCTGGACGTCAACCTGCCCGATCAGTCGGGGCTGGGCGTCCTGGAGCAGCTCAAACGCGACCCTGCCACGCGCCACATCCCGATTCATATGCTGTCCGTCGAAGATCATGTGCAGACCGCGCTGGAACTGGGCGCAGTCGGCTATGCACTGAAGCCCGTGGCGCGCGAAGAGCTTGTCAAGGCGTTCTCCCGTGTCGAGGAGAAGTTTGCCGACGGCACGCGGCGCGTGCTTGTCATCGAGGACGACGAAAATCTGCGCACCAGCATTGCGCAGTTGCTGCAGGCCGATGATGTGGACATCACCCTGGCCGGCACGGCGGCCCAGGCCATGGACGCCTTTGCGCAAGGGCAGTTCGACTGCGTGGTCATGGATCTCATGCTGCCAGACGCGTCGGGCTATGACTTGCTTGAACGCATGGCAGAGGGCGTGAAATATGCGTTCCCGCCGGTCATCGTCTACACGGGGCGTGCCCTCACGCGCGACGAAGAGCAGCAATTGCGCCGCTATTCCCGATCGATCATCATCAAAGGCGCGAAGTCACCCGAACGGTTGCTCGACGAGGTCACGCTCTTTCTGCACCGGGTCGAGGCCAAGATGCCGCCCGACCAGCAGCGCCTGCTGCTGCAGGCACGTCAACGCGACACCATCATGGAACGTCGAAAAATCCTTCTGGTGGAAGACGACGTTCGCAACATTTTTGCGCTGTCCAGCATTCTGGAGCCACTGGGCGCCACATTGACGATTGCACGCAACGGGCGCGAGGCCCTGGAACATCTGGAGGCGAACGCCGACATCGATCTGGTGCTGATGGACCTGATGATGCCCGAAATGGATGGCCTGACCGCCATGCGGCACATCCGGGCGCGCGAGCAATGGGCCAAGTTGCCCATCATCGCGCTGACGGCGAAGGCCATGCCGGACGATCGCAAACAGTGTCTGGATGCGGGGGCCAACGACTACATCGCCAAGCCGATCGATGTGGATAAGCTGGTGTCGCTTTGCCGAGTCTGGATGCCCAAGTAATGCAGGCACACGCACTGTTCGATATCGAGCTCAAGCTATTGCTGGAAGGGGTGTACCAGCAGTATCAGCACGACTTCCGGAATTACTCGGTGGCATCAATGCGCAGGCGTATTCAGCATGCGATGGAGCGATTCGAGTGTGAAACAGTGTCGCAGCTTCAGAGCAAAGTGTTGCACGACCCGGCTGTATTTGCCCAGATGCTGCAGTTTTTTACGGTCCAGGTCAGCGAGATGTTTCGTGACCCGTCCTATTTCAAGGCCTTGCGTGAACGCGTGATTCCGGTGCTGCGCACCTATGCCTCGATCAAGATCTGGGTAGCCGGGTGCAGCAGTGGCGAGGAAGTCTGGTCGCTGGCCATCCTGCTGCGCGAAGAAGGGCTGCTGGAACGCACGCTGATCTACGCGACAGATATCAATCCCGTGGCCTTGCAGCTCGCCGAGGGCGGGATCTACGACATCGAACGCATCGCCACATTCAGCCGCAACTATCTGGCGGCAGGGGGCACGGCGTCATTAGCGGATTACTACATCTCCAGCACGCATGACGCCATCTTCGACAGAAGCTTGCGTCAGCATGTGGTCTTTGCCGACCATAGCCTGGCCACGGATAGTGTATTTTCGGAAGTCCATCTGGTGTCCTGCCGAAATGTGTTGATCTACTTCAATCGCGGCCTGCAGGATCGGGCGACGAAGTTGTTCCATGATGCGTTGGTGCGCAAGGGTTTTCTGGGGCTGGGCGCCAAGGAAAGTTTGCGTTTCACCGCCATGGCCGACCATTTCGAAGAGCTCGTGCCTGCCGACAAAATTTATCAACGACTGTAAATGACCCGGGAATCGACTGCTGCTCCTGTCGTGAAGTTTGTCGCCATCGGTGCATCGGCCGGTGGTGTCGAGGCCGTGGGTCAGTTGCTCCAGGCCTTGCCGGCCGATTCGGGCGTGGCCATCGGCATGGTGCTGCATGTGCCGCCCGATCGGCCGAGCCAACTGGCCGAACTCTTTGGCCAGCGCTGTGCGCTACCCGTGAAGGAAGCAGAGGACAAGGAGATGATTGCGCCGGGTACGGTCTATATTGCGCCGCCCAATTATCACTTGCTGGTCGAGCCGGATGGTTCGTTTTCGCTTTCGGTTGAAGATGCGGTGCTATATTCGCGCCCTTCCATCGATTTGCTGTTCGAGTCCGCAGCCTATGCCTTTGGGGAAAATCTGCTGGGTATCGTACTGACCGGAGCCAGCAGCGATGGCGCCCAGGGGTTGTCGCGGGTGCGCCAGCACGGCGGGCAGGCCTGGGTGCAGGATCCCGCCACCGCACGGGCGCGCACCATGCCCCAGGCCGCCATCGACCTGGCCCGGCCGCAGCGCGTGTTGGCGCTGGCGCAGCTGGTGTCCGACCTGAAAGATGTCATGACAAGGATTGAGAGATAACAATGGGATCCCAAGCGTGACGCACATGATCAATATTCTGGCCGTTGACGATGTCGAGCAGAATCTCACTGCCATCGAGGCGCTGATTGGCAGCGATACCGTCAATGTGCTGAAGGCGGCATCCGGTACCGAGGCACTGGAGCTTCTGCTCGTGCACGAAGTCGCGCTGGCGCTGCTCGACGTGCAGATGCCCGGCATGGATGGTTTCGAGCTGGCTACGCTCATTCGGGGCAGCGAGCGCACCCGTCATGTTCCGCTCATATTCCTGACCGCGGGTGCGCGCGAATCCGAAAAGTATTTCCGAGGTTACGGTGCTGGCGCTGTCGACTTTCTATACAAACCGCTGGATCCGGATGTTCTAAAAAGCAAAGTAGGTATCTTTGTTGAACTACATCTACAAAAACTTTCTCTTGCAAGGCAATTGGAAGAACTTCGACAGGCTTTGAAGCTCAACGAGATGTTTGTCGCCGTGCTGGGGCACGATTTACGTAATCCTTTGGCTGCTGTGCAGACCGGGGCGGCGCTACTTTTGAAAGGTTCAGAGGACCCTCGCGTACGTTTGACGGCGGAAAGGATACAGAACAGCACCCAGCGTATGGTAAAAATGGTGGAGCAGCTGCTTGATGTTGCACGGATCCGGGCCGAAGGCTTGGTTCTCGAACTGAAAATGGCGGATTACGCGGCGCTTTGCAGGAACATCGCCGATGAATTGGAAAGCGCGAATGCCGCACCCCGGGTGCGGATCGATGCCTGTGGTGACGTGGTCGGGCAGGTCGATGTCGACCGGTTCTCGCAGGTTATTTCCAATCTCATTGGCAATGCCCTGCAGCATGGCTCGGCGAACTCCCCGATCTGGCTGACCATCGACGGCAACGCCGAGGACAGCCTCAAAGTCGAAGTGAAAAATGATGGGGCGATCTCAACCGATCAGATCCCCAGTCTCTTCGACTCTTTCAGCGCGGGTGAAGCCAGCCGTCGGTCGCGTCAGGGCCTGGGGTTGGGCCTGTACATCGTCAAGCAGTTTGTCGTCGCTCATGGCGGCGATGTTACTGTTCGGTCGTCCGAAGCCGGTGAGACCGTGTTCTCGCTTTCGATGCCCCGAACAGCTCTTCGTTCTTCCTGATTCGCTGCGCGCCCGCTTCGGGCGTGTGACTCCCGTTTGGCCTTCATTTTCCACGCCTTTGCCGGCGCGCTGCCTATGATGTCTGTCCGCGTATACCCCGGAGCACTATGTCGCTGATTCTCATCCTTGCTCTGCCATTCGTGGGCAGTCTCTGTGC
>JBAZPE010000310.1:0-4117 GCA_041648375.1 Burkholderiaceae bacterium
AGCGTTGCTCGATCATGCCGGCTACGACCAGCAGACCGGCCTCATTGCCCGGCCGGGCAATGGCCTGCACGCAGATCGGTCGGCCTCGTTCGTCGGTGGCAATGGGCACCACCACGGCAGGCAGGCCCAGATAGTTGACGAACGACATCCAACTGAACATGGCCAGCAATTGCCGGGGCTGAAAATCAGGCGACGTGGTGGTGACGAATCGCGCATCCGGCACCCCGCCTGGCAATGCGGGCGTAAGCAGCACGTCGCAGTCACCCAGCGCCGTGCGCAGAAAGGCCTGCTGGTGTGTCGCCTGCTGCCGGCGTGCCGCGTCGTACCAGGCTGGCGGGATCGCCGCCCCCGTCAGCGCCAGATGGCGGACCGATCGTGGCAAAGCCTGCTGCGCACGCAGCGCGGTGCCGTGCACGCGGGCGGCCTCGGTGTACAGCACGATGTCTGCCAGGCGTTGCAGTTCACGCATCTCAGTCAGGAACGGCTGCCTGAGTGCCCGTAGATCAGTGGACAGAATGTGCAATGCATCCGCTGTGGTGCTGCTCAACGCGATAGACGAATCGGCATGATCGAAACAGGCGGCAATGCGAAGCTCCCGCTGGCGACACGCCTGGTGGGCGTGTGCCAATAGTTGGGCTTCATCTGGCGTGAGCGTGGCGGCCAGCACCGCCAGCGCATCTGCACTGCTGCGCGCCAGCACACCCACGGTATCCAGCGAGGGGGCCAGCGGCACCACACCGCGCTCGGGCAGCAGGCCTGCGGTGGTCTTCAAACCAATGACCCCGCAGGTTGCTGCCGGCATGCGTACCGATCCCGCCGTATCCGTGCCCAGCGCCCCGTAGCACAGGCCTGCAGCCACCGCCACGCCCGACCCGCTGGAAGATCCCCCAACGGCGGCGGCGGGGTCAACGGGATTGATCATTGCGGGCGCGGCCTCGTTTTCGGCTGTCGCACCACATGCGTAAGGCGCCATGTTCAAGGCAGCCAATGATGCCGCCCCCTGCGCGGCCAGCCGCTGCAGCACCGTTGCTTCGCCCGATGGGGTCCAGCCCGCCGGCGGGCCCCCTGCGCCACAATCGGGCAGCCGTTGTCCGACGACAAAAATATCCTTGTGTGCCAAGCCGATGCCGGCCAGCGGCAATGTCGTGTCCGGCAGCGCAGCAGACAGATCGCCCACGCGTGCCACGCAATGCCAACGGTCTTCGCGCAGCGCCTGCTGTTGGCGGGCCAGGGCATCAGCAACCGTCGCTTCGCCCCGCAGCAGCGCACGGCGCAGCCCCTCGATGCTGGGCGGCAGGCCCGCAGGCGTGAGGATGTCGGCGGCGTTCACTGCGGCGCTCGCGACGGTAGCGGCGGCGCAATGCGCCGCAGGAACTTGGCAATGCCCGCACATTCAGATTCATGCGACGCAATACCCTGCGCCTGCAGCATCTCTCGAATCGCAGAGGCACAGATGTCCGGCGGCGTTGTGGCCGCGTCAACGTGCTTGCCCGGCAGGTCTGCTTCGATTTCCATGTATTTTCCCGTTTCTTAAATATATTTATAAACCAACCTATAATTTCCAGACATTAGTGTTTGTATGTATGCCACGCCGTGAAAATCAGTGAACAAATCCGGCTAGCCGTCGAGGACGACATCCGCAATGGGGTGCTCCAACCCGGTGACGCCATTGACGAAAAAGAGCTCGCGACACAATTCGGCGTGTCGCGCACCCCTGTGCGCGAAGCCTTGCTGCAGCTGAAGATCCAGGGCATGTTGAACAGCATGCCGCGCAACGGGATGACCGTGGCCAAGATGGATGTGCAGGAGCTGCTGGCCGTGTGGGAGTTGTTGGGCGAAATGGAAGCGATCGCGGCCCGGATGGCCTGCCAGCGCATGACGGCGCAAGAACGCGCCGAACTGGCACGTGTGCATGCGCGCGCCCTGCCTGTGATCGAAGCCGAGGACGCCGAGGGCTGGCGTCAGGCAAACCACGACTTTCACGAGATTCTCTACAAAGGCTGCCGCAACCCCTATCTGCACAAGGAATTGCTGAGTTTGCGCGCCCGTACAGGTGCCTACCTCAAGCATGCATTTACCGCTGTCGGACGCCTGCGGGCATCCTACGAGCAGCACGAGGCCTTGCTGCACGCCATCGAAGCGGGTGATGCCGCGCTGACGCAGGACAGGATGGCGCAACACATCAGTCTTGCGCAAAGCTCCAAGGGGCTGGCCGACTTTCTGATCAATTTGCCCAAGTCGATGCTCAGCCACACCGACTGACTCCGGTCTGCGCGATTAGCCGAGCTAATAGACAACCCCAAAAAATGTGAGTTGCGGCTTTTTGCTGCAGCGCGGTAGGCTGATGCCACGCCGGAGCGCATCACGGCGATCTAAAAACCATCAAGGGGAAGTCCATGTTTCGCCACCGCTTTCGATTGCACGTGGCACCGGCACTGCGCACAGTTGCCGCGACCGCGATCGCTTTGACCGCTCTGCCGGGTACGTCTGCCGAGGCAGCCTATCCGGAACGTCCCATCACCGTGCTGGTACCGTTTCCCGCGGGCGGCATCAACGACACGATTGCTCGTCCCGTGCTGCAAAAGCTCGGTGAAGCCCTGGGTGCCGACATCATCGTCGAAAACAAACCTGGCGCCAGCGGCATGATCGGCAGCAGCCAGGCCGCACGCGCCAAACCGGACGGCTATACGCTCTTGTTGGGTGCGGCAAGCACCCTGGCGGTGGTGCCACAAATGAACGCCACGGCCGGCTACGATCCGCTGACCGACCTGACAGCAGTGGGCGGTATCGCCTCGGTGGCCAGCATTCTGGTCACCGGCAAGCCCGACCGCTATCCGAACCTGAAAGCCGTGCACGCCGCAGCGCTTGCCCGCCCGGGAGACATGACGTACGGCTCGGCTGGCGTGGGCACCTCGCAGCACATGCAGATGGCCCAATACAACCTGCAGCGCGGCCTGTCCATGATGCATGTGCCCTATCGTGGCGGCGCGCCCGCCATGACCGATCTCGTGGGTGGCCAGATTGATCTGATGATGGAGCCTGTGGCCACCGCCTTGCCTCAGATACGGGGCAGCAAAGTCATACCGCTGGCGATTTCGCAGAAAACCCGATCTCCGCTGGTGCCCGATGTCCCTACGTTTGAAGAAGCGGGACTGCCGCAATACATTGCCAGCACCTGGTTCTCGCTGATGGCGCCGGCCGGAACCGACCCCGCCACCGTCGCCTTGCTCAGCGACAAGCTGGTGCAGGTGCTGGCTGCGCCCGAGATCGTCAAGAATTTCGAGGCTCGCGGCATCCAGACCATGCCATTACCTGCAGCCGACATGGCCGCCTACCTGCGCGAGGAGCATGCACTTTGGGGCAAGGTCATCAAAGAAGCGAATATCCCGACGCAGTAGAATCAGGGCCCACCCCTGATTCCACTCGCGAGATGCGCCGACGCCTGCCGCCACTGAGCACACTGCGACCTTTTGAAGCTACTGCACGGCTAGGCTCTTTCACGCTGGCCGCGCAGGAGCTCTCGCTGACTCAGGGCGCTGTCAGTCAGCAGGTGCGCAATCTGGAAGACTATCTGGGTGTGCGGCTCTTTGATCGGCAGGCACGCCGCCTGGAGCTATCCGAAGACGGCAAGCAGTTCTTTACCGCCTCGCAACGGGCACTCGAAGAACTGGAGCGTGCCACCACGCGCATCGTCGCACGCGGGGCTCGCGAGACATTGACGCTCAGCGCCACGCCCACGGTCGCTTCGCTGTGGCTCATGCCACGCCTGGCAACCTTCACCGCCAGCCGACCCAATATCGACTTGCGCCTGACCACGTCCATCGATGCGGCCGACCTGCACAGCGGCGGTATCGATGTCGCCATCCGGGTGGGCAAATTGCCCGGGCGGGCCTACCGGCGGGACCGACCGCGCATCGATCTGGTCATGACCGAGCGCTGGGACGGCATCGTGGCAGACGTTCTGTTTCCTGATTCACTGGTGCCGGTCGCCTCGCGCCAACTGCTGGCGCAGGGGCCGGCAATCGCCTCGCCTGCCGACGTGCTGGCCTATCCCCTGATCCACACCATCAGTCGCCAACGCGCTTGGCAGGACTGGTGCCAGGCCCAGTCGCTGAGC
>JBAZPE010000311.1:0-4104 GCA_041648375.1 Burkholderiaceae bacterium
CCTCTTCGCAGGCGCGCTCGCCTGCGCCGCACCCGTATGGGCTGGCGCGCAGACTGCGCCCGTTTCCCAACTGGACACCATCGTGGTGACCGCCAGCCGTATCGACCAGGAGGCCAGGAACGTGCTGGGCGATGTGACGGTCATTGATCGCGTCACGCTCGAGCAGGCCGGCCAGAGTTCGCTGGCCGAGACCCTATCGCGCAGTCATGGTCTGGAATACACCAACACGGGCGGTCCGCAGAACAAGACCAACCTGTACATTCGTGGCGCCGAGGCCGATCACACGCTGGTGCTGATCGACGGTATCCGGGTGAACTCCTCCATCGTGGGCACCAGTTTTCTGGAAGCGTTCGCCCCCGACATGTTCGACCGTGTTGAAGTGCTGCGTGGCTCGGCCAGCAGCCTGTATGGCGCGGACGCCATCGGCGGCGTGGTGAACCTGATCACCCACCGTCCCGACGCCAGCGACAAGCCGTTCTCGGCCAATGCCTCAGTTGGCTTCGGCACCCACGGCACCACGCGGACCCGACTGGGCGTGCAGGGCGCACAAGGCGGCTGGGACTATTCACTGGCGGGCGTATACGCGCAGAGCCGCGGATTCAATGCCACCAACGAACGCAGCTTCAGCTACGTGCCCGACCGCGACGGCTACTACCAGAACAATCTGGTGGGCTCGCTGGGCTACACCTGGGCCCCCGGCCATCGCCTGGGCGTGACGGCTTATCGTGCCTACCTTAACGGCCAGTACGACAACGGCCCCGATTTCTTCACCGGCGCCTACTACAACGACCGCGCACGCACGCGTCAGGAAGTCTATGGTCTGTCCAGCACCGACGACATCACCGCATGGTGGCAGAGCGTGCTGCGCGTGTCCTACAGCGAGGACGACCAGCGCAACTACACCGGCTTCGGCAAAACCACGTTCGGTAGCGAAAAGCATGTTTACGCCTGGCAGAACAACTTCAAGCTCAGCGCCAGCCAGAGCGTGTCGCTGATCGCCGAGCGCCTGGAAGAACGGGCCACCGGCACGACCGAGTACGACGTCGAGAATCGCCAGACCAATTCCGTGGGCGGCATTTACCGACTCGATCTGGATCGTCACCATGTGCAGCTCAATGCGCGCACCGACAACAACTCGCAATTCGGCAACGAAACCACCGGTGGCGTGGCCTATGGTTTCGACCTGACCTCGAAGCTGCGGGCGGGCGTCGCCGGCAATACGGGTTTCAAAACACCGACGCTGCAGGATCTGTACTTCCCGGGCTACAGCAACCCGAACCTCAAGCCCGAGCGCTCGCGCAACATCGAAGCCAGCCTGCGTTATACCGATGAGGCCACGCGCCTGGGTGCGGTGGTCTACCGCAACAAGGTCAAGAACTTGATCCAGAGCAGCTTTGCGACCAACTACATCCCCGAGAACATCAGTCGTGCCACGCTCGAAGGCATCACGCTGACCGGCGAACAGGACTTCGGCAACACCACGCTGCGTGCCAGTGCCGACTTCCAGCGCCCCCTGAACGACGAAACCCGTGAGCAACTGGCCTATCGTGCACGGCAGGTGTATCGGCTGGGCGTGGATCAACGCTTCGGCGCCCTGCGCGTAGGCGGCGAGATGTACCTGTCGGGCAAACGTTACGATACGGCAGGCGGCGAGCGCAATCGTCTGGGTGGCTACACCCTGTTCAATGCACTGGTCAGCTACGACATCAACAAGAACGTTCAGACTCAACTGCGTTGGAACAATATCTTCAATCGCGATTACACGCTGGTGCGGGGCTACGAAACGCCCGGCTCGAACGTCTTCGTCAACGTGGCGTGGCGCATGTAATGGCTCGCACGGAACACACGCGTAGCAACGCTCGCGTGTGTTCACTGCTGGCGCAGCGCTGGCGCTCACTGCCTGGCGCATCGGCCGACGTATGGGCTGAGATATGAGCCGTGATATGAGCCGACGCATGGCCCGACACATGGCCTGCGCAGCGGTCAGCCTGTGGTTCGGCCTGATGGGCATGGGCGTCACAGGCGGCGCGCACGCCGCTGCGGGACCTACCCGCGATCGGGCCGTGGCGCTGGCCCCGCATATCGTCGAACTGGTGTTCGCAGCCGGCGCCGGCCACACGATCGTGGGGGTGGTTCAAGGCAGCGACTTTCCCGAACAGGCCCGCTCCATCGCCAATGTCGGCGACGGAATGCGGCTCAGTGCAGAGCGACTGCTCTCGCTCGCACCCGCCGTCGTGATCGGCTGGCAACCTGCCCCCTTGCGCAGTCTGTTGCCCCTTCTGGCCGCACGCCACATCACGGTCATCTATAGCGACCCGCAACGCCTGGACGAGATCGCCCAGGACATTGCCCGCCTGGGCACGGTGTTGGGCACAGGCGACATCGCCCGGGCGCGCGCGGCATCGCTGGTGGCCCGGATGCAGGGGCTGCGCGATCGCTATCGCCACGCCGCCCCCGTCAGGGTGTTCATCCAGGTCGGGCAGGGCCCGCTTTATTCGCTTGGCGAGACCAGCATCGTTTCCGACGCACTGAAGACCTGCGGCGGCGTCAACGTCATGGGAGCGAGCGGCCTGGCGGCACCGCGCACCTCGGTCGAAGGCGTGCTGGCCACGCAACCGGATGTGATCCTGGCCGGTATATCGAACGAACAAGAGCGGGCGGCGCTTGTGAACTTCTGGCGCATGCGGGGCTGGCCGGCGACGCCCGCTGACAGCGAACATCGCATCGTCACACTGGATGCCGATGCGCTGTATCGCGCCACCCCGCGAATGATCGATGCGACCGAGCAGTTGTGCCTGCGTCTGGATCAGGTGCGCGCTATGATGACAGACACTCAAAAACGCAACGGCACGCTTACCCATGACCCCTGAAGACACCCTGACCATTGCCGGCAAAAGTTATCGCTCGCGGCTGTTGGTCGGCACCGGCAAGTACCGCGATTTCGAACAGACCCGCGCAGCACTCGATGCCAGTGGTGCCGAAATTGTGACGGTGGCCATTCGCCGCACCAATATCGGACAGAACGCCAACGAACCCAGTCTGCTCGATCACGTTCCGCCATCGACGTTCACGTTGTTGCCGAACACGGCAGGCTGCTATAGCGCCGACGAAGCCGTGCGCACGCTGCGCCTGGCGCGTGAGCTGCTCGATGGACATGATCTGGTCAAGCTCGAGGTGCTGGGCGACCCGCACACGCTGTTTCCGAACATGCCCGAAACCCTGGCGGCGGCGCGCACCCTGGTCGCCGATGGCTTCAAGGTGATGGTGTATTGCACCGATGACCCCATTCAGTGCCGCATGCTGGAAGATCTGGGCGTGGTCGCGGTGATGCCGCTGGCTTCGCTGATCGGCTCGGGCATGGGCATTCTGAACCCCTGGAACCTGCGGCTGATCATTGATCAGGCCCGGGTGCCGGTGCTGGTGGACGCAGGCGTGGGAACGGCGTCAGACGCGACCATCGCCATGGAACTGGGCTGCGACGGTGTCTTGATGAACACCGCCATTGCCGGTGCCACTGACCCCATCCTCATGGCCAGCGCCATGAAAAACGGCGTTGTGGCGGGTCGTCAGGCCTATCTGGCGGGCCGTGTGCCGCGCAAGCTCTATAGCGCCCAGCCCTCCTCGCCCACCGAAGGATTGATCAAGTGATACCGAACACCGTCAGTATCGCGGGGCTGGACCCCTCGGGCGGCGCCGGCATACTGGCCGACGTGAAAGCCATGAGCGCCCTAGGTGCCTATGGCTGCGCCGTCGTGGCTGCGTTGACGGCACAGAACACCCAGGGCGTGACCGGCATCTGGCCGGTGGACCCCGCCTTCGTCGGGCAGCAGATCGACACCCTGTGGGCCGACGTGCGGGTGGACGCTGTCAAGATCGGCATGTTGGGCCAGGCCGCGGTGACGCGTCTGGTTTGCGAGAAACTGGCGGCACTGGCGCCCGCACACATCGTGCTCGATCCGGTGATGATCGCTAAAAGTGGCGACTCGCTGCTCGAACGCGATGCGGTCTCCATCATGCGCGAAGGCCTGTTTCCGCTCACCACCATTCTGACGCCCAACCTGCCTGAGGCCGGCGTGATCCTGGGCATGGCACCGGTGGACAATC
>JBAZPE010000312.1:0-4103 GCA_041648375.1 Burkholderiaceae bacterium
TTCAATTACCTTGAGCAGCAGCGTACTGCCGAAGATCACCAGGGGAATACTGACAGCCAGGCCCAGGACCAGCAACGTGGTATCGCCCATTGCGGCGGCAGCCACGGCCACCACGTTATCCAGGCTCATGACCAGATCGGCAATCAGGATGGTACGAATGGCCACGAACATGCCGCGATTGGCCTGCCCCACCTCTTCGTTATCACCGTCGGGCAACAGCAGCGTGACACCGATGTAGACCAGCAGAATCGCACCCGTGAACTTCAGCCACGGCAAGGCCAGCAATTGCGACGCGACCAGCGTCAGCACGATCCGCATGACAATAGCCGCGCCTGAGCCGATGACGATGGCCCGTCGTTGCTGATGCGGCGGCAATGAGCGCGCGGCCAGCGCAATCACGACGGCGTTATCGCCGGAAAGAAGAATGTTTACCCAAATGATCTGCAGCAATGCGATCCAGAACGCTGCCTGTGTCAGTTCCATGCGCCTCTACCAATGAAGCGATCCCCAATTGTTATGTGAGCCCGGTGTGGGTCATGTGACGCCTGAATGCCTCGCTGCGAGCATTGGGCAGATTATGTCGGCGTCGATTATGGCGGGCAGTATATTTTCATTAAGCTTACAAGCAGGTGTCATTCTGCTGAAAAGCTTGCCTACCCCTCGTTTATTCATCAAATGGTTGCCCGCCCAGCACATTCGTCACATGATCCACGAAGCAGGTAATGCGCGAGGCTAACGTCGTGTTGCGGTAGTAAACCGCATTGATCGGCTGCCGAACGTCGAGCGTGAGCCTGGAAAATAGTTGAACCAGTTGGCCACTGCGGCGATCCTCACCGGTCATGAAATCCGACAGACACACGATGCCAAGACCCGCGAGCGCCATATGCCGCAACGTCTCTCCGCTGGAGGACGCGATGGTGGGTTCAATGTGCACCGCCTCGCCGCTGTCCTGCCTCAGCGGCCATTCGTTCAGCGATGCGGGCGCGTTAAAACCCAGCAGCGTGTGCCTGGCAAGTTGGGCCGGCTTGGTCGGCACACCGTGGCGGGCCAGGTAAGTCGGGCTCGCGAGGATGCGGATGCGGCTGGTGCCGATCGGTCGCGCATGCAGTGTGGAGTCTTTCAGCGGCCCGATGCGAAACGCCACATCCGTGCGACGCTCAATGAGGTCGATGATGCCCTCGCTGGAGTTCAGTTCCAGGTCGATATCGGGGTAATCCGCACGAAACCCCTCGAGTAACGGCACGATGACATGCAGCATGAATGGCGTGGCCGCATCGACCCGCAATTTTCCAACGGGCCGCAGCCGCCTGGCTGCCATGTGCTCCTCGGCGTCATCGACCGAGGCGATGATGGCGCGAGCATGATGCAGGAAGGCCTCCCCCTCCTCGGTCAACTTCAGACGGCGGGTGGTTCTTTGCAACAGCGTGGTCTGCAATTTTTCTTCGAGACGACTGAGCGTGCGACTGGTGGCCGAGATGGTCAGGCCCAGTCGCTGGGCGGCACTGGTGATCGACCCGGTGTCCACGACAGACACGAAGGCCTGCAACTCGTCTAATGTCGTTTTCATTCTTGATTTCAAATCAAATGAATTTGACTTATACCGACCTTATTCTGCAAACGCAAATCCTGCACACTAGCGGTTATCGGGCAGCTTATCTTGAAAACGCGTCCACCTGCCTCGCAGTGTGTGTGTCGCGCTTGCCCCCCTTAATACAGGAGTTAATGATGAGTATTCCTTCCTTCGGCCTGGGCACCTTCCGCCTGACTGGCCAAACCGTCATCGATTCTGTGCGCAACGCCCTGGACGTGGGCTACCGCGCGATCGATACCGCACAGATCTACAACAATGAAGCCGACATCGGCCAGGCCCTTGCCCAAAGTGGCGTGGCCCGCTCCGAGCTGTTCATCACAACCAAGATTTGGACGAACAACTATGCGAAAGACAAGCTGATCCCCAGCCTGCGCGAGAGCCTGCAAAAACTGGGCACCGACAGCGTGGATCTCACCCTGATCCACTGGCCCGCGCCGGGCAACGGCGTTTCACTGGCCGAGTACATGACGGCACTGGCCGAGGCCCGGGCGCTGGGCCTGACCCGCCAGATCGGCATTTCCAACTTCAACATCGACTTGACCAGGCAGGCCATTGCCGCCGTGGGCAAGGGTGAGATCGCGACCAACCAGATCGAACTCAGCCCTTACCTGCAAAGCTCGAAGCTCACGGCCTTCCTGAAGGAACAAGGCATTCCTGTCACCTCCTATATGACACTGGCTTATGGCAAGGTGCTCAAGGATCCTGTCCTGACGCAAATTGCTCACAAGCATCAGGCCACCGTTGCGCAAGTTGCACTGGCCTGGGCCCTGCACCTGGGCTACTCGGTGATCCCCTCCTCCACCAAGCGCGAGAATCTGGCCAGCAACCTGCTTGCGCGCGACCTGCGCCTGGACGCCGAGGACATGAGCAAGATCGCGCTGCTTGAGCGCAACGGCCGCGAAGTCAGCCCCGAAGGACTGGCGCCAGCCTGGGACTGATCCCGCGCAACTTGATCGTCAGAACAAAGAAGGGCCGCTCAAAGAGCGGCCCTTCTGCATTCCGGCAGGCCGGAAAACGTGGTGCTTACAGCGCAGCCTTGAGCAACTTCGCCATTTCAGACGGGTTACGCGTGGTGCGGATACCGCAAGCTTCCATGATTTCAAGCTTGGCATCAGCCGTATCGGCACCGCCCGAGATCAGCGCGCCAGCGTGACCCATGCGTTTGCCGGCAGGCGCGGTCACGCCTGCGATGAAGCCCACCACGGGCTTCTTCATGTTGTCCTTGGCCCACTCGGCTGCGTTCACTTCATCGGGACCACCGATTTCGCCGATCATGATGACGGCGTCGGTATCGGGATCGTCGTTGAAGAGCTTGAGCACGTCGATGTGCTTCAGACCGTTGATGGGGTCACCACCGATACCCACCGCGCTGGACTGACCCAGGCCGAGTTCGGTGACTTGTGCCACGGCTTCGTACGTCAGCGTGCCGGAGCGGCTGACGATACCGATGCGGCCCTTGCGATGAATGTGACCGGGCATGATGCCGATCTTGATTTCATCGGGGGTGATCAGGCCGGGGCAGTTCGGGCCCAGCAACAGGGTCTTACTGTTGGCGGCTTTCATGCGGCTCTTCAGAGCCAGCATGTCGCGAACCGGGATGCCTTCGGTAATGCAGATCACCAGATCCAGATCGGCCTCGACGGCTTCCCAGATGGCAGCGGCAGCACCGGCGGGCGGCACGTAAATGACCGAAACCGTTGCGCCGGTCTCTGCCTTGGCATCTTTCACGGAGGCGTAGATGGGCACGCCTTCGAAATCTTCACCGGCTTTCTTGGGGTTGACACCTGCGACGAACGCAGCCTGGCCATTGGCGTATTCACGGCACATGCGGGTGTGGAACTGACCCGTCTTGCCCGTGATGCCCTGGGTGATGACCTTGGTGTCCTTGTTGATCAAAATCGACATTTGCGAATCCTTGACTGTATTTGACTGTGCGGCTGTGCGGTCGCGTTACTTGGCGGCGGCGACGACTTTCGTCGCGGCTTCGGCCATCGTGTCGGCGGCGATGATGGGCAGACCGGATTCGGCCAGCATCTTCTTGCCGAGCTCTTCGTTGGTGCCCTTCATGCGCACGACCAGCGGCACACTGAGGTTGACCGCTTTGCACGCTTCGATCACGCCTTGCGCGATCACGTCGCAACGCATGATGCCGCCGAAGATGTTCACAAGAATGGCTTTCACGCCCTTGTTCTTGAGCATGATCTTGAAGGCTTCGGTCACTTTCTCGGCCGTGGCACCACCGCCGACGTCCAGGAAGTTGGCGGGCTCGCCACCGAACAGCTTGATGGTGTCCATGGTGGCCATGGCCAGACCGGCGCCGTTGACCAGGCAGCCGATGTTGCCGTCGAGCTGGATGTAGGCCAGATCGAACTTGCTGGCTTCGATCTCAGCGGGATCTTCTTCGTCCAGATCGCGGTAGGCGACCAGTTCCGGGTGACGGAACAAGGCGTTGGGGTCGAAGTTGAACTTGGCGTCCAGGGCGATGATGTCGCCGCTGCCGGTCAGGATCAGC
>JBAZPE010000313.1:0-4098 GCA_041648375.1 Burkholderiaceae bacterium
ATCTGGACTATCGCGAAATCCGGATCTATCCTGGCAATTACGACGATTACATGCTGGCGTCGACCCAGGCGCGTGAGCGTCAGATGAGCAGCAATGCCAAGGCCAAGGAACGCGTCATCGAGTTGCAGGATTTCGTGCGTCGGTTCTCCGCCAACAAATCCAAGGCACGCCAGGCCACTTCGCGCTTGAAGCAGATCGACCGTATCAAGGCGTCGGCTGTCGAAGTCAAACCTTCGTCGCGTCAGAATCCCTACATCCGTTTCGAGCAGAACAAGGTCATGCACCGTCAGGCGCTGACAGTCGAGAATATCTCCAAGGCCTACGACGCGCCGGTCATCACCAACTTCTCGGCCATGGTCGAGGCGGGTGAAAAGATTGCCATCATCGGCGCCAACGGCGTGGGCAAGACGACGCTGTTGCGATTGCTGCAGGGTGGTTTGTCGCCAGACAAGGGCGAAGTGAAGTGGTCCGAGAATGCCGACGTCGGCTACATGGCCCAGGACGTGTCGGATCAGTTTCAGGTCGAAGACAACCTCTTCGACTGGATGATGGACTACCGCCAGCCTGGCGATGATGACCAATCCATGCGTTCTGTGCTGGGTCGTCTGCTGTTCTCCAGCGACGATATCGGCAAGTCCGTCAAGGTGCTGTCCGGTGGTGAAAAGAACCGCATGACATTCGGACGACTGATGCTGGGTCGTCACAATGTGCTGCTGATGGACGAGCCCACCAATCACCTGGATATGGAATCGATCGAATCGCTGCAACACGCACTCGACCTGTTCAAGGGCACGCTCATTTTTGTGTCTCACGACCGGGAATTCGTGTTCGGACTGGCCACGCGCATTATTGAAATCATGCCTGATGGCACGATTGTCGATTACCGCGGCGGATACGACGACTACCTGCAATCGCGCGGCATCGAAGACTGATCCGGCAGGCGCAGGCATTCGGCTGATTCAATGATCGATACGAATCACGACACGTTGAGCGACGTGTCACGGCTGGAGCAGGATGTCCGGAAAAGCCGGTTTTTGGCGATTGCCGCGCCAGTAATCACCGTGGACGAGGCCATGGCTTTCCTGGCCAAGCACCACGTGGCCGACGCCACCCACAACTGCTGGGCCTACAGAATCGGCAATCAGTACCGGTTCAACGACGACGGCGAACCATCGGGAACCGCCGGCAAGCCCATCCTGCAGGCGATCGAAGGGCAAGGGCTGGACGCGGTCGTCGTGCTGGTGGTGCGCTGGTTCGGCGGCATCAAGCTGGGGGCGGGTGGCCTGGTAAGAGCTTATGGGGGCGCCGCTGCCGAATGCCTGCGGATCGCGCCCCGGCGACACGTGGTGGCGCGCACGCGCGTGAGTCTGGCATGTGCCTACAGCGAGCAGGGCGCGATCCGCCAGCGCCTGGCGGCGTCTGACGCGACCGATATCGACCAAACGTTCGAGGGTGAGGGCGTGTGTTTCTCAGCCCGCATTCCGCTTGATCAGGTCGACACCCTGCGTCTGGCCGTGGCCGATATCACGCGCGGCAAAAGCCAGTGGCGCGACGAACGCGAGATGCCTGAAGGCTGAGTCGCGCTTACTTGGCGTCAGGCTCGTTGGCGGCGGCCTGCTGGGCAGCTGCCACTTCCTTGTGCACCTGAGCCATATCCACTTCCTTGATCTTGCCGATCAATTCTTCAAACTGGCCGGCCGACAGCGCGCCGGGCTGCGAGAACAGCAGTACTTGCTCACGAAACACCATCAGCGTGGGAATCGAACGAATGCCCAGGGCGCCCGCGAGTTCCTGTTCGGCATCGGTATCGATCTTGGCGAACGTGATGTCGGTATGTTTCTCCGCGGCCTTTTCGAAGACGGGCGCAAAGTTGCGGCAGGGCCCGCACCAGGGGGCCCAGAAGTCGACGATCAGCGTACCATCAGGGGTGATGGCGTCCTGGAATGTATCTTTGGTGAGTTCTACGAGGCTCATTTAACGATCCTTTGCGGCCTGTGCCGCGGCTCGAGGTGTTGGGAGAGCGGTGCCACACGCTTGAAGCGTGTGCTTCCGCAGATGTCATGCCGCGCTCGTGGCGCGATCCAAAGCCGCCACCGATGCACCGTGGCCGGTGATGCTGGCCACCAGTGAATAGGAATGCAGACGATCTTCGAGATGATAGGCGTCCGTGATGACCATGACTTCATTTGCGCCGGTCTCTGCAATCAGGGCATCGAGTTTTTCCGCGACCGTATCCGGGCCGCCGACGATGGCTGCACCCAGGCGTTCGAAAACAGCGGATTTCTCCATCGGGCTCCATATGCCTTCAAGCGTATCGACCGGCGGTTGCAAGGGCTGACGCGTGCCTCGGACCATCGACAGAAACTTCTGCTGGGCCGTGGTGGCCAATCGCTGCGCTTGCGCATCGGTATCGGCCGCCACGATGGGCACACCAATCATGGCATAAGGCTCTTGCAAGGTTTCTGACGGCTGGAAGAGGTGCCGGTACAGGCGCATTGCCGCCATGCCTTCAGGCGAGAAATGGCCCGCAAATGAAAAGGGCAGACCCAGTTTGGCGGCCAGGCGGGCACTGAAATCACTGGATCCCAGCAGCCAGATCGGAATGTTCAGCCCTGCGCCTGGAATGGCACGCATGGGTTGGTCGGGACGTGCCGGCGAGAGGAAGAAGCGCAATTCGTCCAGCAGGTTGGGAAATTGCAACCCGGCGCTGCGATCGCGGCCTAGTGCCGCCAACGTGCGCTGGTCGGTGCCGGGGGCGCGTCCGAGACCCAGATCGATGCGACCCGGATACAGCGTTTCCAGGGTGCCGAATTGTTCGGCAATCACCAGTGGCGCATGATTGGGCAGCATGATGCCGCCCGAGCCTACGCGAATGGTCGATGTTTTGCCCGCGATATGCCCGATGAGCACCGAGGTGGCGCTGCTGGCGATACCCGCAATGTTGTGATGCTCGGCAAGCCAGAACCGCGTATAGCCCAGCGATTCCGCGTGGCGGGCCAGGGCGACGCTGTTTTCAAACGCCTGCGCGATCGACGCACCCTGAACAATGGGCGCAAGGTCCAGCACCGAGATCGCGATACCGCCAGCGCGGCTCATGAGCGCGCCCTGCACGTCGCAGCGCACGTCACTGGAGATGCTTCTTTATGCATACAGGGCACGGCATACTCCTTGAAGTCATGATTCCTACGTGGGGAGTGTAGGCTCGATTTCAAGAGTGCTTGCGAGCAACCCCGATGCCAGCCGGGTCGCTGCGCTAGGCGCTATTAACCATGCTCAGACCCGTCAGCAGGGCGGTCAGTTCGGATTGCCGCCGGGTGCCCGTCTTGCGCAGCACCGATTTCAGATGTGTTCTGACCGTCTCACGCCCCACGCCTGCCACTTCGGACGCTTCAGTCAAGGTCATGCCGTTGGCCAGTTTTTCTGCCAGCGCGATTTCCGAGCGGGTCAATGAAAACAGATCGCGCAAGAGCGTATCGCTGCGAGGAATCGCTTCCTGTGAGCCGATGCCCATGAGCAGCACACAGGGGCGGCGCATCTCGGGTGGACCGATTTGGGGTGCAGGCAAAGGCAGTGCGACCATCAATCCATGTCGGTCAGTGTCTCGTGCCGCATAGCTGAATGTGGCCACTCTGGCGGACGCCTCTTCGTGGCCGCAGGCCTGTCGAACCGCCATTCGCAGCGACGCGTGAGGTACAGACGCGCTCAATGGATTGCCGGGATCGGCCAACCAGCGTTCCCCCGCGTGGTTGCACCCCAATATGCGCATGCGTTCATCCACCATCACCATGGGGAAGGCGACCTTGTCGATGGTGACCTGGCTCCACGCCTGGGCTTGCTGGAGTTCCCGTACCTTATGCTTGAGTCTGAAGGCTGTCTGCAGGTGTGTCAGCAGCCCGCGCAGGGCGACTGCGTTGGCGACATCGAATAGCGGGCGGCCCCGCACGCGCTGCAAGCCGACTAGCCAGTCGGCATCATCATTGCGATCAACGACCATGGCCATCACTGATTCGATGCCATGGGGATGCAGGAAATCCTGATAGAAGGCCGACTCTGCCATGTTGCGCGTGCCGAAATCAAGCTGATCGACGTAAATCGATC
>JBAZPE010000314.1:0-4083 GCA_041648375.1 Burkholderiaceae bacterium
GATCTGCGCATCGTTGATGTAGCGATCGTTGGTCGAGGACAGCGTCAGCTCGAAACCGTCGGGATATCCGGCTTCGGTCAACAATGCCTTGGCGGCTTTGGGGTCATACTTCAACTCAGGTGCGGGCGCCAGGGCACCGAACATGCCGTCGGGCAGGAACTGATAGGCGGGCGTGGCCACACCGTCCATGATGCGCGCCACAATGGTCTTGCGGTCGATGGCCATGGAGATGGCCTGACGCACACGAACATCCTGCAGCGGGTTGTCACCCTTGGGTGACTTCACCATGGGGCTGGGGTTACGCGCGGTGTCGAGCTGGAAGAACATGACACGCACCGATGGCTTGGTCACATAGCCCAGGCCGCTGTCCTTGATGCGCTTCAAGTCGCGGGCAGCGGGGTTCTCGATCAGGTCGAAGTCACCCGAGAGCAAGCCGGTCAAACGGGGGCCTGCCGAAGGCACGGCCACCATGCGCACGTCCTGCCACTCGGGCTTCTCGCCCCAGTAGGCGTCGTTGCGGGTCAGATCGATGCCATTGCCCTTGACGTAGGACTTCATCAGATAAGGACCGGTGCCGATGGTGGCGCGGCCGCTGTTGAAGTCGTTGACGGTCGGCCAGGCGCCGGTCACCCCACAGCCTTCCTTGGGGCTGAAAGTCAGCTTGCCGTGTTCGGCAATGCCATTCCAGATCATGGGCACGCGCGCCAGCTCGTTGGGGAACACCGGGTAAGGCGTTTGCGTGATCAGGCGCACCGTGTGCGCATCAGGCGTTTCGATTTTGGCGATGCGCTTGCTGACGTTCTGGAAACCACCGCTGATCGACGTCTCGTTGTTCTGCAGACGGCACATCGTGAACAGCACGTCTTCGGAGGTGAACGGCTTGCCATTGGAGAACGTGGCTTTGGGGTTGAGCTTGAATTCCCAGGTCACATCATCAATCGCCTGCCAGGAGGTGGCCAGCGCCGGGATGAGCTTCATATCGGGGCTCATGGCGACCAGCGGCTCGAAGATGTGCGTGGTCAACGCATCATTGGGCGTGGCTTGATGGTAGTGCGGATCAATCGCGGTGGGCTCGGAAGCCAGACCGATTTTCAGGGTCTGCGCCTGGGCGCCGACGGCGACCAGGGCACCCAGACTGCACACCAACCGGGCGACGTTCGAAATACGTACGGACATGAAAGATGTTCCTGGGAAGAGGAAAAGGGGCGATTCTAGAGACCCCTTGCTTTGCAAACAATTAGAATGTTTCGCAACACCCTTGCTTTTAATAGAAATTTCGGGTTTACCCTAAATGCTCAATCTAGCGGTCAAATACTTCCTGGAAGTGGCGCAAACCGGCAGTCTGAGCGCCGCTTCCGCCACACTGCACGTTGCCGTTTCGGCAATAAGCAGACAGATTTCCCGCCTCGAAGAAGAGGTGGGCGCGCCGCTGTTCGACCGCGCCTCGCGAGGGATGACGCTTACCGATGCCGGACGGGTGATGCTGGCGCACGCCAGACGCACGGCGCTGGAATCTGATGCCACGCTCAACGCCATCGCGGCACTGCATGGCTCACCAGGCAACGTGATCCGCATCGCCTGCGCCCAGGGCCTGGCCAATGACCTGATTCCGGCCTGTGCCGCTCATTTCCAGCGCCGCTTTCCGGAAACCCGCTTTCATCTGTGGGTGGGTCAGTCGGCCGTGGCATCCCGGCGGGTAGCCGAAGGCGACGCCGACCTGGCCATGACGTTCAGTGTGGAGCCTGCGCAAGGCATCGTGGTGCGTCATGCCAACCAGTCGCGGGTGCTGGCGGTCATGTCCAAAAAACATCCCTTGGCCGACAGCCGCGCCGTGAGCATTGCACAAATCAGGCAATACCCGCTGGCGCTCTCGGATGTCGGCACGGTCACCCGCACGATGTTCGACCATTCCCTGGGCATGGCGGGCACCTTCGTCGACGCCGCATTCTCCAGCAACCACGCGGGCGCCCTGCATGCCTATGTTCGCGAGAGCAACAGCATTCTGCTGGGCGGCTATGTGTCGATGGTGACGGTACTGGAGATGAACGACCTGGTCGCCGTGCGACTGAGCGACCCGGAAATGGCGTTTCGCAGCCTGCAGATCCAGGTCATGTCAGGTCGCCTTCTGCCTGAACGCATGGAAGCGTTCATCGCGCATCTGGCGCTGGAGATGACGCGCATACACGAGGAAGAACTGCGGCTGCTAGGCGCCTAGTGACTAGCAACCAGCGCGGGGCGTTCGTCAGACGCGATGGCCCGGTTCTCGCCCGGCATCGCCCAAGCGGGGTGGCTTTCGCCTCCGCCTGGCGCGCCCTCCCAGTGCCTGGCGCGCCGTCGTTTCTGGCTCAGCCCCGACCCACGAACGGCATATTCGTTGCCATGACGGTCACGAACTGCATGTTGGCCGTGAGAGGCATGCTGACGATGGTGCGCACGGTCTGCGCGACCTGGGCCACGTCCATGCGGGGTTCGACCATCATCTCGCCATTGGCCTGACGAATGCCCGCCGCCATGCGGTCAGTCATCTCGGTGGCGGCATTGCCGATGTCGATCTGGCTGCACGCGATGTTATAGGCCCGGCAATCCAGCGAAATGGATTTGGTCATCCCGCGCACGGCGTGCTTGGTGGAGGTATAGGCGATCGACTGCGGCCGAGGCGCCATTGACGAGATGGACCCGTTGTTGATGATGCGCCCACCCTGAGGGCGCTGGTCCTTCATGATCCGGATGGCCGCCTGCGCGCACAGGAACATGCCGGTCAGATTGACATCGACGACCTCGCGCCAGGTTTGCACCGGCAGGTCTTCGATCGGCATGGCAGGCGCCCCCCGTCCTGCATTGTTGAACAGCACATCGAGCCGGCCGAAGGTGTCGCGTGTCTGGTCGAACAGCGCCTTCACCGACGCCTCGTCGGACACATCGGTGGGCACGACCAGTGCACGCCCGCCGTTGGCGCTGGCAAGATCGCGGGTCGCCTGCAGCATTTCCTCGCGACGCCCCGCCAGCACCACATCAAAACCGAATGCCAGCAGATCCAGCGCTACCGCCCGGCCGATGCCGGTGCCAGCGCCTGTCACCAAGGCAACACGACCCCGGCCGCTGTTGTGTACAGCCGGCAGATCCCCCGCATGTGTATGGGTCACCATATTCACTCCATCATGAGACTCGCCCGGCAACCCGGGCCCGACCTGCTCGCTCGTTGACACGCATCACACCTGGGGCGCAGGACCATCGGTGTCGATCACCGACACAAGTGCCTGCACGCCCTCATGATCCTCTGTGCGCGCCACACATGGATCATACGGTGCAAGGCGGTGCAAGAGCACCATATCGGCGATATGCGCGCGACTGGCCAACGCGGGATCGGCCGCCTCGGCCCGCAGGGCGGCCAAGGTGACGACGTTGTAGAGCGCCGTGGCGGCCTGTCGCGCAAGGTGTCCGAGATCATCCTGCGCCGCCTGCTGCGCGAGCGCGAAGGCACGCGACAGGCTGTCCTGCTGGCATTGCGCAAGCGCTGGTGCGCACGCACGCCCTTGTTGAAGCAGCGCCTTGACGTGGGCCTCGATGGCAACCAGTCCACCCGCCTTTTTCACGGCCCGCAGCACATCGAGCGCAACAATATTGCTGGTGCCCTCCCAGATCGATCCGAGATGGGCATCCCGCATCAGGCGTGCATCTGAAAATTCCTCGATATACCCGCAGCCCCCGCGCACTTCCATGGCATCGCCGGTCACCCGGCGCGCGTCGCGGCATGCGCGGAATTTGATCAAAGGCGTCAGAATGCGCGCCAGCGCAGGGTCACCGCCCGCATCGGCCGCCGCTTGCGCCGCTGCCGTCTGCATCATCATCGTGCGCGCCTGTTCTGTCGGCACCAGCATCTTGACCAACTGGCGCTGCATCAGCGGCATGTCGATCAGCCGCTGGCCGAAGGCGCGACGGTGACGCGCCACGAAAGTCGCCTCGGTCAGGGCACGCCGCATCAGGCCGGCGGCCCGCACGCCATTGGACAGGCGCGAATTGTTGATCATGTCCGCCATCTGCTGGAAGCCTCGTCCACGCTCGCCCACCAGCCATGCCCGGGCG
>JBAZPE010000315.1:0-4082 GCA_041648375.1 Burkholderiaceae bacterium
GGGGATGACGCAACAGGCCGAGCGACCTTGCAGCGAACTGGCGTATGGGGATATCAAACGGGTGGAGCTGGCAATGGCGCTGGCCAACGAGCCTCGTCTGCTACTGATGGACGAGCCCACCGCCGGCATGGCCGCAGGTGAACGCTTGGCCCTGATGGCCCTGACCCGTGATCTGGTGCGCGAGCGGCAGATGGCGGTGCTGTTTACCGAACACAGCATGGATGTGGTGTTCGCATTTGCGGACCGGGTCAGTGTGCTGGCCCGCGGCCGGGTCATCGCCCAGGGCACGCCCGCCGAGATCCGCGCCGACGCGCAGGTGCAGCAGGTGTATCTGGGCACCGGGCGCACGTTCGAGCGTCGCTCGACACCCGTATCGTCCACCGCACCCGCACCCGCACCCGCACCCGCACCGATGGCGGTACGGGCATCCGATGCGGCAAGGGCGTTTGCGACGACACGCACGACAGCGTCTGTCCCCGTGCTGGACGTGCGTGGCCTCAATGCCTGGTATGGCGCGGCGCATATTCTGTTCGACGTGGCATTGAACGTGGGTCGGGGCGAGGTCGTGGCCTTGATGGGGCGCAATGGTGCAGGCAAGTCGACCACGCTCAAGGCCATCATGGGCCTGATCGAAAAACGCCGCGGCGAGATCGACTTCCTGGGTCAGGATATATCCGGTTGGGCGCCGCATCGCATTGCCCGCGCCGGGTTGGGCTTCGTGCCTGAGGAGCGCCGCATCTTCACCGATCTGACTGTCAACGAGAATCTGGAGATGGGCGAGCAGCCTGCCCGCGCGTGGCCCGATGGGTCGCCCGCACCCCGCTGGCAGGTCGAGCAGTTGTTTGCCCTGTTCCCGAATCTGCGCGAACGCAAGGACCAGTGGGCAGGCCACATGAGTGGCGGTGAACAGCAGATGCTGACCGTGGCTCGCACGCTCATGGGCAACCCCTGGCTGGTGTTGCTTGATGAGCCCTCGGAGGGTGTGGCGCCGCTGATCGTCGAGCAGATGGCGCATGCCATTCTGGCGCTGAAAGCGCAGGGCGTCAGCATCCTCCTGAGCGAGCAGAACATGCATTTCTGCCAGTGGGTGGCCGATCGTGTGTATGTGTTGGAAAAGGGTCAGATTCGGCACCAGGGCAGCATGCGCGAACTGGCCGATGACCCGGCCTTGCAACAGGCGTATTTGACCGTATAACCAGGGCGGGAAATCGGGCGTTGGACTGGCCAGATGCTATGCTGCACCCATGATTTCCGAGTCCATTTCCTTTGCCCCGACCACGTCGGGCACGCCTGAAAAACAAGGCGTGTCCGCTGGCGAGCGCTTAACCCCTGGCGCCCCATCTGCATCACCAGCAGTGGTGCGTGTCCTCAAGGACAAAGCCTTCACCGCCACTGATTCGCCTTGCGTGGCCATCTGCTCCACGCTGTTCGACGAAATCTGCCGCGGGTGCGGCCGTACGGCCATGGAAGTCTCGAATTGGGTGTTCATGACGGACGACGAGAAAAAGCAGGTCTGGACGCGCATTCTGGCCCAGGGCTACCCGCGCCGCTGATTGACACACAGGTCGATCAGCCTGGCCATTTCCCGCCGAGCGCGTTGCTTGCACGCATGGCTGCCGCTTCCACCAGCTTCGACATTTTTCGGGTTGCTGCCGGCGTGAATCGTTCTTTCGGGCCCGACAGGGATATTGCGCCGCACATCTCGCCTGCGCTGTTGAACACAGGGCTGGCGACTGCCGCGCAGTTCGGGTCGCGCTCGCCCATGGATTGCGCCAGCAAACCGGCCTGGGCAGGTGTGGCGTGCGAGACCAGATAGGCCGTCAGCAGCTTGCCGGCTGCGCCCTTGTCCAGGGGCAGCAGATCGCCGCTGCGAATGCGGTCCAGTGTCGAGTGATGCGAATCCACTCTCAGCAGGCACACCCGGTTTTTGGGGTCGTGATAGACATGGAAGGACGCGCTTTCACTGCCTGCCTCGACCAGCTCGTGCAACTGGGGCAGGATAGTGTCGCTCAGGCGATACGCGCTGTCGTAGGCACGCCCCAGGCGATGGGCATAGGGGCCGATCGCATACAGCCCATCGGCCTGGCGGCTGACCAGTGCCGAACGCTCCAGTGAACTGATCAGGCGCAACAGTGTGCTTTTGTAAAAGCCCGTGGCGCGGGCCAGATCAGCCAGTGAAATCGGCTCCACGTGCTGTGCAACCGCCTCCACGATGGCCATGGCGCGTTCGACGGCGGCTACGCCATCGGTGGAGGTGTCGGGTGCAGGAGAACGAGTCATGGAAACTATCAGGGGTTGATGGGGGCTCCCGGCTCGGCGTCGATGACACGGCTGATGACCGGGAAGTAGCGATCACCCAGTCCTTGTGCGATCGCCTGTTCGAACCAGTGATCCACATTGGCGGCACCGCTTGCTTGAACGCCGGTCTGGCTGGCCAGAGCCAAAGCGTAGCGCAGATCCTTGCGGGCATAGTCGACCGGGAAGGCTTTTTCCGGAAATTCTCCGGGCAGGATAGCTTTTAGACCGTGGTTGCGCAACGCAAAACTGTCAGCCGAACCGCAGGTGAAGGTCTTGAGCAGGACTTCCGGATCCACGCCAGAGCGGCGCGCGATGGCGCGGGCTTCGGACAGTGCCACAACCGTTTCGAACAACACCATGTTGTTCAGAATCTTCACGACCTGCCCGCTTCCCACGCCACCACACAGCGTCACTTCGGAAGCAAAAGTGCGGATCAGAGGCTCTACGCGTGCGAAGTCCGACGACTCGCCGCCGACCATGACCGACAACGTGCCGGCCTCTGCGGCAGCACGGGTGCGCGCCACCGGCGCATCCATGAAAGTGGCCTGGCGCTGTGCGAATGCTTCGGACAGCGTGCGGGTGGTGTCCACGGGCGACGTGCTCAGGTCAACGATGACCTGCCCGGCGCGTGCATGGGCCAGCAGGCCGTCTTTGGCGTGCGCCAGTGCACTGACCACTTCGCCCGAGGGCAGTGAGAGAAATACGATGTCGCATTGCTGCATGATGGCGGGCACATCGGCTGCAGCCACACCGTCAGCCTCAAGTCGTTGCAGTGCTTCTTTCTGGGTGTCGCAGCCCAGCACCGGAATGCCACTTTTCTTGGCCAGATTGCGGCAGATGGGTTCGCCCATCACGCCCAGGCCGATGAATCCGATTCGTGTAAAAGTACTCATTGTGTTGTCTCCGTATGGCACAGGGCTACATGCCAAAGAAAATGCCCTTGGATTGTTGGTACAGACGGAAGCCCGCGACGCCTTTTTCACGTCCGATGCCACTTTGTTTGAAGCCGCCGAAAGGCGTTGAAATCGACAACTGCTTGTAGGTGTTGATCCAGACACTGCCCGCTTCCAGACGGCGGGCAATGCGCCAGGCGCGTCGGTAGTCCGATGTCCACACCCCGGAGGCCAGGCCATACACACTGTCGTTGGCCTGTTCGATCAGGTCGTCTTCGTCTTCGAACACCAGCAGACACAGCACTGGGCCGAACACTTCTTCCTTGACCAGCTCTGCATTCTTGCCCAGGCCCGCCACGATCGTGGGCAGGTAGAACGCGCCGTCCTGCAGCGCCCCGTCGGCACGACGACCGCCGGTGATGATGTCGCCACCTTCCTGTACGGCCCTGGCCACCATGGCCTCGATTTTCTCGCGATGGGCAAACGAGGCGATGGGACCCATCTGCGCGCCCGCTGCATCAGGCATGTCGACACGGATCTTCTCGGTGCGGGCCAGCAGTTTTTTGGTGAATGCATCGGCGATGCTGCGCTGCACGTAAAGACGTGAACCTGCCACACATGATTGGCCGCTGCCTTCGAAGATACCGCCGATCACTCCCTCGATCGCAGCGTCCAGATCCGCGTCGGCGAATACGATGTGAGGTGATTTGCCGCCCAGTTCCAGCGCGACAGGCATCAGTTTTTCGGCGGCTGCATGGGCAATCGCACGTCCGCTGGTGGTGCCGCCAGTGAACGACACCATGCGCACGCCGGGGTGTTCGACCAGACGACGGCCCACGCTGTGGCCCGGGCCGGTCACCACATTCAGGATACCGGGCGGAACACCCGCTT
>JBAZPE010000316.1:0-4079 GCA_041648375.1 Burkholderiaceae bacterium
CGCAAAGTGGCGACCGAATTCTCATTCTTCCTGGCCATGCCCACCATGCTGGGCGCTGCCCTGTATGACGGTTATCGCAACATGGATGCGCTGTCGGGCAGCGAGACGTGGGCCATTGCAGTGGGTTTTGTGGGCGCGTTCCTCAGTGCGCTGCTCGTCGTGCGCGCCGTGCTGCGATTTGTGTCCAATCACACCTATCGGCCGTTCGCCTGGTATCGGATTGCATTGGGGCTGGTGGTGGCCGTCTGGCTGCTTACGCGAGGCTAGCGAATGATGTCGTGAGTACGTATTAAACGTGCTCCTTATGCAAAACGGTCACTGCCGATCTGGTCGGCAGTGACCGTTTTTTTATGCCCCGCTGTGAGAAAAACCGGGCCGGGACCCGTCCACCGTACGCTGTGTTCAAGCGACAGGGCGCCGGTAGGGCTTTCCGAGCGGCAGAGGGCGCCGGTCGGTCTTTCCAAATGCCAGGGCGCCGGTCCGGGTATCGCAGTGCCATGCACTGCTGTCACCTCGAACTGGCACCAGATGTCAGGTGGTGGACTTTCCGCCAGCAGGCTGGCCGGTCTCGGCGGGATCCAGGTCATAGCTTTGAATCCCGTCGCCATCAATCACCATCCATCCCCCGCGTGAGGGGGTGGCGTGATCGAGATCCCAATCCGGCAACACCCAGCGCTCGCGCTTTTTGCCTTCGACCATCAGCACATGACGATCGGGGCGGTGGGTATGCCCGTGGACCATCAACGGCGCTTCCGATGTCTCGAACGCGATGCGGATGGCTTTGGGATTGACGTCCATGATGCCGGCCGCCTTGGTCTGGGTGGCCGCCATGCTTTCGCCGCGGGCTTGCTGCGCCGCAGCCAATCTTTCGGGTATGGGCTTGGCCAGAAAGGCTTGCTGCCATTCAGGCTGCCTGACCATGGCCCGAAATTGCTGATAGGCGGTGTCGTCGGTACAGAACTCGTCGCCATGCGAAAGCAGGACACGGCCGGCATCGGTCTGCAGGATGACCTGATCGGGCAGCAGTCGCGCACCAATCGCATCGGCCAGTTCCTGGCCCATCAGGAAATCCCGATTGCCGCGTCCGATCCAGAGCGTGGTTTGCGCAGACACGCGCTTGAATGCGGCCAGCACGCTGGCCAGCCATGGCGGCGCCGCCCGAATGACGTCGTCGCCTATCCAGGCGTCGAAAATATCACCCGGCAGCAGGACCGCTGATGCTTCCTGCGCTGCCGTGTCCAGAAAGGCAATGAATGCTTCGGTGGTGGCGGGTGAGGCGGGTCCGAGATGGATATCGGACGCCAGCCACAATACGCCGGGTGCGTCGATCTTATTCAATGACTTCGGCCTTCTCGATGATCACGTCCTCGTTGGGGACGTTCTGGTGAAAGCCGCGGTTGCCGGTCTTGATCGTGCGCAGGGCATCGATGACATCAGTGCCTTCGGTGACTTTGCCGAACACCGCATAGCCCCAGCCATTGGGCGTGGGCGAGCTGAAGTTCAGGAAGTCGTTGTTGGCCACGTTCACGAAGAACTGTGCGGTGGCCGAATGCGGGTCGCTGGTGCGGGCCATGGCCACCGTGTATTTGTCGTTCTTCAGACCGTTATCGGCCTCGTTATCCACGGGGGCATGCGTTTGTTTCTGCTTCATGCCGGGTTCGAAGCCGCCGCCCTGAATCATGAAACCGTCGATCACGCGATGAAAGATCGTGCCATTGAAGAAACCTTCCTTCACATAGGTCAGAAAGTTGGCAGATGACTTGGGCGCCTTTTCGGCATCCAGCGTGATCACGAAATTGCCTTTGTTGGTCTGAACATTGATACGGGGGTTCGTCATGGAAGATTTTCCTTCGTTGGAGGGGGTGGAAGCGGCGGATGCAGCCATGGGCAGTACGGTTGCCAGCATGGCGGCGCACAGCGGGCGGGTAAGCCACGTTGGCAGAATGGATGCGATGGTCATGGGGGTCACTGTGCTGCGGATGTCGGCGCATCCGGGTTGATGGGAATCTGCTTGGGGGCCTGGCCGGCCTGTTTATAGGAGCGCTGAGCCATCATCAACTGGACATCGGCCAGATTGCTGCGCGCCGTTTGATCGGTCGGGTTGGACCGAAGCGCGTTGGTCAGCGCATCGGCGGCCGCCTCGAGCTGGCCTTGTGAGGCTTGCAGCGCAGCCAGATTATTCCAGGGTTCGGGCAATTCGGGATAGAGCACGGTCAGGTCGGTGTAGCGGGTAATCGCTTCCTGGGTGCGGCCCAGATGCGCGAGCAGGCGGGCGTGCTGAAACTGTAGCTGTACATCCTCGCCGCCGCCTCGCGGACCACGTGCCGCCAACTGCGCTTCGCGCTTTTCCACCAGCGCCAGCGCTTCGGTCAGGCGGTTGCTGGCAATGAGCCTTTCAATACGATCGGTCACTTGCTGCGCGCTGGGGTCCAGGCGGGTGTCCACACCAGGCTTGACCTTCTCCAGCAAGTCGGCCAGCGCCTGCCAGCCTCCTTCCGGTCGAGGGTCATCAAGCTTGGTGTCCATGTTCTGGTTGCTCTGGAAAAGACTGCCGCCTGGCGAGCCTTGTGCCCAGGCGCCGGTGCCAAAGGCAGACAGGCCAATCGAGAGGGCAAGCGTTGCAAGCGGTAGACAGGCCGCCCGCGCAGGGCGCGTCCGAGCGCTGTGCACGCCCGCATCTGGCAGGGGGCGTGGGGCAGGGCTGGTCTGGTTCAACGTCTTATCCGGCATAGGGTAGGGGCTGCTTGCTATACTTCGAGACCGCCATTTTACCCCCGACGCCTCGACGTCGCCGTCATGCTGCAAATTTACAATTCGTTGTCTCGCGCCAAGGAGCCCTTCAAACCGGTCGAACCGGGGAAGGTGCGCATGTATGTCTGTGGCGTCACAGTCTACGATTTTTGTCATCTTGGGCACGCGCGGATGTTGGTGGCATTCGATGTCGTGCAGCGCTGGCTGCGCGAATCGGGTTATGAGGTTAACTACGTTCGCAATATTACCGATATTGACGACAAGATTATTCGTCGTGCCGTCGAGACGGGTCGGCGCCTGGGCGAGGTCACCTCGTTTTTCATCGATGCCATGCACGCCGACGAGACGGCGCTGGGCGTGGCGCGCCCCGATCACGAGCCTTTGGCCACCGAGCACATCGGCGCCATGCTCAACATCATCGGCAAGCTCGAGTCGCGTGGTCTGGCCTATCGCGCCGACGATGGCGACGTGAATTACGCGGTGCGCGCATTTCCCCAGTACGGCAAGCTCTCGGGCAAGTCGCTGGACGATCTGAGGGCAGGCGAGCGGGTAGCGGTCGCATCGGCCAAGCGTGATCCGCTCGATTTCGTGCTGTGGAAGTCGGCCAAGGCCTCCGAGCCAGAGGAATCCAAGTGGGAATCGCCTTATGGTCTGGGGCGTCCCGGTTGGCACATCGAATGCTCGGCCATGAGCGAAGCGCTGCTTGGCCTGCCACTGGACATTCACGGTGGGGGCCCGGATCTGAAGTTTCCTCACCACGAGAATGAAATTGCGCAGTCGGAAGGCGCATGCGACTCGGTGATGGCCAACACGTGGATGCATTGCGGTCCCCTGATGGTCGATGCCGACAAGATGTCGAAGTCGCTGAACAATTTCAAGACCATTCGACAAACCGTGGCAGCTGGCGGGGCAGATGACAGCGTCGCCCGCTACGACGTCAATGCCCGCGAAGCCGAGATGCTGCGGTTTTTTATCGTCCGCAACCACTATCGCAGTATTCAGAATTACGCACCGGACAACTTGTCCGACGCCCAAAGCGCGCTGGATCGCCTGTATCAGGCCCTGTTGAATGTGGCGCCCGATGCGTCCGACATCGACTGGTCGTTGCCGCATGCGCAGGCATTCAAGGCGGCCATGGATGATGACTTCAACTCGTCCGGCGCAGTGGCCGCCCTCTTTGAATTGGCCGGTGAAGCCAATCGAAGCAAAAGCGCGGCTGTCGCGGGTCAATTGAAGGCACTGGCAGCGCTTTTGGGACTTTTGCAGCAAGATCCTTCGGTGTATTTCAAGTGGCCCACTCGCTACTCGCAGGCGGGCGTCGCGGGCCA
>JBAZPE010000317.1:0-4079 GCA_041648375.1 Burkholderiaceae bacterium
GTCCAATAGGGTATTCACACACAACCTCGTCAAGCACGCTGCCATCATTGAGTTCGACAGTCAGGGCGTTGGCGATGGCGCGTTTATCGGGGTCGTGATAATCACGGGTGAACGCAGGATCTTCCGTGCAAACGATCTTCGCGCGCAAGGTATCGATCGCCGGGTCGGCAGCGATCTCAGCTTCATAGTCAGCCGCCGTCAGTCGACCATGGATGAGGGGTACGGCTACCATGTACTGCACACAATGATCGCGGTCGGCAGGGTTGGCCAGCGGCCCCTGCTTGTCGATGATCCGGATGCACGCTTCATGGGTTCGAATCGTGACCCGCTTGATATCCAGATGCGTCTTGCCTGCCCCGGCGAGCAGGCCATGGAGCGTCATCGCGCATTCGACTGCCGTCTGCGCATGGAACTCTGCGGGGTAAGCGATCTTGAACAGCACATGTTCCATCACATAGCAGCCATAAGGGCGCTGGAACGTGAATGGCTGGCCCTTGAAAAGCACATCGTAGAAGCCCCAGGTCTTGGCCGACAGCACCGAGGGATATCCCATCTCACCGGTTCGCGCGATCAGCGCCAGGCGCACCGCACGGCTGGTAGCATCACCCGCGGCCCAGCTTTTACGACTGCCTGTGTTGGGCGTGTGACGGTAGGTACGCAGGCTCTGGCCATCGACCCAGGCCAGGGACACCGCATTGAGTACTTCCTCGCGATCCAGGCCCAGCATCTGGGCCACAACTGCCGTGGAGGCGACCTTCACCAGCACGACATGATCCAGGCCCACCCGGTTGAATGAATTTTCCAGGGCAATGCAGCCCTGGATTTCGTGCGCCTTGATCATCGCGGTCAACACGTCGCGCATGACCAACGGCTTTTTCCCGGCGGCGATTGCGCTGCGCGAGAGCCAGTCGGACGTGGCCAGAATGCCACCCAGATTGTCCGAAGGATGCCCCCACTCTGCTGCCAGCCACGTGTCGTTGAAATCCAGCCAGCGGATCATGGTGCCGATGTTGAAGGCCGCCTCGATGGGATCGAGCTGAAACGATGTGCCAGGCACCTTCGCCCCATTGGGCACGATCGTGCCTGGCACCACCGGGCCCAGCAACTTGGTGCATGCTGGGTAACTGAGCGCTTCGAGCCCACAGCCCAGCGTGTCGATCAGGCAATGACGTGCGGTTTCGTAGGCCAGATTGCTCTTGACCTCGTAATTCAGCACGTAGTCGACGATGTCGACCAGGACCTGGTCCGGCTGGGGGCGGGCAGTGGGGGTCGGGGCCGACATGTCGTCTGTTCTGCTTACTTGCGTTTTTTGAGCGGCACGAACTTGAGATTTTCCGGCCCGACGTAATTGGCGGTGGGGCGAATGATCTTGTTGTCCACGCGTTGCTCCATGATGTGAGCCGCCCAACCCGCTGTACGCGCAATGACGAACAGGGGGGTGAACATTGCGGTGGGTACGCCCATCATGTGATAACTCACTGCCGAGAACCAGTCCAGGTTCGGGAACATTTTCTTCACGTCCCACATCACCGTTTCCAGACGCTCGGCAATGTCGTACATCTTCGTGCTGCCACCCGACTCGGACAGCTTGCGGGCGACGTCCTTGATGACCTTGTTGCGGGGATCCGAGATCGTGTAGACCGGATGGCCGAAGCCGATCACCACTTCCTTGGCTTCGACGCGGCGGCGAATGTCGGCCTCGGCTTCGTCCGGCGTGTCATAGCGCTTCTGGATTTCGAATGCCACCTCGTTGGCGCCGCCATGTTTGGGGCCGCGCAGGGCGCCTATGCCGCCGGCGATGGCAGAGAACATGTCTGAGCCGGTGCCTGCGATCACGCGCGAGGTAAAGGTCGAGGCGTTGAATTCGTGTTCCGCATACAGGTTCAGCGAGACATGCATGGCGTGGACCCATTCGTCGCTGGGCGCGTGGCCATGCAACAGATGCAGGAAATGGCCGCCGATGCTGTCGTCATCGGTCTGAACGTCGATGATGCGGCCGTTGTGGCTGTAGTGATACCAGTACAGCAGGGCTGAACCCAGACAAGCCATCAGCTTGTCGGCAATGTCGCGCGCGCCGGGGGCATTGTGATCGTCCTTCTCGGGCAGCACGCATCCGAGTACCGACACCGCAGTGCGCATCACGTCCATCGGGTGGCTGGCCGCAGGCAGCGCCTCCAGTGCGTCCTGCAAAGGGGCGGGCAGGCCACGCAGGCTTCTGAGCTTGGCCTTGTAGCCTTTCAGCTCTCCTTCATTGGGCAATTTCCCATGCACCAGCAGATAGGCAATCTCTTCGAATTCGCAGGTTTTGGCGATATCCAGAATGTCATAGCCGCGATAGTGCAGGTCATTCCCGGTCTTGCCCACGGTGCACAGGGCAGTGTTGCCGGCGACCACGCCGGAAAGAGCGACCGACTTCTTGGGTTTGAATGCGGGTGCCTCGCTAGTCGGCGCCTGGGTGGCTGCGGATTTGTCGTTGGTTTTATCTGTTGATGCCATGTCTGCGCTCCGTACGAGTAGGGGATACAAAATTCGATGTAATCAGGCACCCTTCTTTATGGTCAAGAGTGCGTCGAGCGGTGGTTCGAAGGCGTGGTGACCCGAGCGATCGTAGCGTTCGTCGCGGATCTGCATGAAATGCGGAATGGGGAAGTTCGAAACGGTGCGCGCGTAGGTAGCGGCGCGCGCATGATCGACCGATGCTGGCGCAGAGACGATTTGCTTGCCTGGGCGATGGCCGCAGCGCGTGCCACCCTTTTGAGCTGAGGTGGGCGAAGCAAGAATGACATGCACCGCGCCAATGGCGCGCCGGGGCGACTGTTTATTCAGGGCCTGGACAATAGGTGCGTCAGATCGTGCTGGGCGGGTCATCAAGTCTCCTGTTCTATTTGTTCTGGGAGCGGGCCGCGGCTGGGGCCCTTTTTTTGAGCCCGCCGCAGCTGCACTCACATTTACTTCAGCAGGTCTTTCACGCCGTCGCGTTCTTCGAGCAGTTCCTTCAGGGTGAAGTCCATACGCTCACGCGAGAAGTCGTCGATGTCCAGGCCTGTCACGCGGGTGTACTCGCCATCCTTGGTGGTAACCGGCACGCCATAGATGATGCCTTCGGGAATACCGTAGGAACCATCGGAGGGAATGCCCATGGTGACCCACTTGCCATTGCTGCCCAGCACCCAGTCGCGGATGTGGTCAATGGCGGCATTGGCGGCGGATGCTGCCGAGGACAGACCGCGCGCTTCGATGATGGCTGCGCCACGTTTGCCGACCTTGGGAATGAAGGTGTCCTTGTTCCAGGCATCATCGTTGATGAGCTTGGGCAGGCTTTCACCATTGACCGTGGCAAAGCGGGTGTCGGGGTACATCGTGGGCGAGTGATTGCCCCAGACGATCAGGTTCTCGATATCGGCAACTGGCTTGCCGGACTTGGCGGACAACTGCGACAGGGCACGGTTGTGATCCAGGCGCAGCATGGCGGTGAAGTTCTTTGCCGGCAGATCGGGTGCCGACTTCATGGCGATGTAGGCGTTGGTGTTGGCGGGGTTGCCCACGACCAGCACTTTCACGTCGCGGCTGGCGACATCGTTCAATGCCTTGCCCTGTACCGTGAAGATCTGGGCGTTCACCGACAGCAGGTCCTTGCGTTCCATGCCGGGGCCGCGGGGGCGGGCGCCCACCAGCAGGGCCACGTCTGCATCCTTGAATGCGGTGCGCGGGTCGCTGTGTGCAGTCACTTCCTGCAGCAGCGGGAAGGCGCAATCGTCCAGCTCCATGATCACGCCCTGCAGCGCTTTCTGGGCCTTCTCGTCGGGGATTTCCAGCAGTTGCAGAATGACCGGCTGATCTTTACCCAGCATTTCGCCCGAGGCGATGCGGAACAGCAAGGCGTAACCGATCTGACCGGCTGCGCCGGTGACGGCAACACGCTTGGCAGGCTTGGACATGAATGTTCTCCGTGATGATGATTTTATGGGCGAAAAAAACTCGTCCACTAGTGTAAACGTTGGGCAGAATCCTAGTGTGAAATCCGGTGACCGTCAATTGCTCTTATATCTTATATAAGACATAAGACGTTGGACACCTGC
>JBAZPE010000318.1:0-4078 GCA_041648375.1 Burkholderiaceae bacterium
TCGGGGAGGCGCTTGCCCGCGGCCTCGCCCCCGAGCTCATTCTGGCGCTGGTGTTCACCACCGAAGCACGCGAGGTGATGCGCACCCGGCTGGTGGAAATCGGTATTGCACCGGCGGTTGCCCGCCGGGTGCATGTGCACACCATGGACGAATTCTCGGCCCGGGTGCTGGCCTCGGTGGAAGACGGTGTCGAGCCCGCGCGGCTCACCGACGATGCGTTCAAACAGTACGCGCTGCAGGCCATGGAGCAGGTGGCGGTCTATTACGCCGACCGCGTGGAATACCTCGATCTGCGCACACATAACCTGGCCCTCAGCGAGCTCCAGGCGGCCCAGACGCAGATCAGGGCCAGAATGACACTGGATGATGATCTGCAGGACCTGCCACTGGCCGAGGCGGCAGAGACCCTGGGGCTGCCACTGACAGACTATCTGACCCTGCTCGAGTACGAAAAAATCAGACTGGGCAGCTTCGATCAGGTTCAGTTCAGAGGCCCTCACGACGCCACCTACGACCTGGCCACCCTGCTCACACGTTACCCGGACCAGTCGGACACCCTGCCGCACTATCGATTGATCGTGGGCGACGAACTGCATGACCTGAACGAAGCGGCGTTTCGGGTGCTGCGCAGCCTGATCGACCTGGACGGTGTGTATTTTGTAGGGGCGGGTGACCGGGATCAGGTCATCCATGCCCGACTGGGCGCCGACGAAAGCTTCCTGATGCACCGGTTTCAGGCGCGCTATCCCGGCTGCGCCCACCTGCCGCTGACGATGACATGGCGTCATGGTCCCCACCTGGCCTACGCCACGCAGGCCTTCAAGGAAAAACCGGTCGAGTCCTCCCTGCCCCTGCAGACGGTCATTGCGGAACTGGCCTATGACGACGCCTTCGCCTGCGGCGAACGTGTGGTGGAGGCCATCACCAAATGGAAGGCCGACCGGCAACCGCTGGAGGGCTGCGCGATATTGCTGCGTGAACGCCACCAATCCGTCGTGGTGGAAAATGCGTTGATGCGCGCCGGCATTGCTTACCGCACCGCCGGTATGCCGGGCTATATGCAGCGCGAAGAAATCCTGTTTCTGCGCGGCATGCTGGCCATTGCGCTTAAAAACCTCGCCGCCGTCAGCTCGAATGCCGTACGTCGCAATATCGTCGAATCGCTTGCGCTGTTTGCAGAGGTGCCGATGAGCCCGGAAGACCTGGAACGCGCCAAGGCAGACATTGCCGAGGAGCCCGGCATGCTGAAATTTTTCGTAAGCGGGCAGATCCAGCGGGTGGGATCGACCCAGGCGCGTGCACGCATTGGTGAGGCCGTCGCTTATCTGGAGTCGCTGGACGACAACACCCCCGCCCACCAGGCCCTGACCGAACTGTGCCGGCGCCTGGACATCGACGCGATTGCCAAGCGCTTATACCTCAGGCCGCGCGACGCCCAGATCGTCACCCGCTCGATCGAAGGTTTCATTGATGCCGCCCGGCAAACGAACACGGATCTGCGCGGCTTCTCCGAATGGCTGGGCGCCGCTGACGCCTTTGACGAGAAACGGCGTACCCGCCATTCGGTCCTGCTCGACTGCGCAGCCAATGCCAAGGGCAAGGAGTTCGACCACGTCATCCTGCCCTTCCTGCACGCCCATGAGTTCCCCGCCTCGGGTGCGCCCCTGCGTGAAGAAGAGAACCTGTTCTATGTCGCCACCACCCGTGCACGCGCTCGACTGACGCTGATCGCGCCCACCGACGCCGACCACCGCAGCCCCTTCATCACACGCATGGCCCTCATTGGCACACGGGCACGCGCCAACACCGCGCTGCAGGGCAACCAGCAACGTGCCGAAACGGAAGCGGCAAGACGGCACCTGGCAGCTGCACGCAATCAGGCCGCAGGCCCGGCGACGGGACGGAACGCCTCGACAGGCCGTGCCGCTGGCCACACCGGCACGGGTCGCGCCCACCCAATCGGCGCAGGCCCTTCTGGAAGCAGTGCCTCCGCGTCTCCCCCCGAACGTGGTGCCCAAGGCGTCTCCACTTCCGGGCGCATCGATCTGCGTGTGCCTTATGCGGACAAGGATGTCGTCAAGCGCATGGGTGCGCAGTGGGATCCAGTGCGCAAGACCTGGTATGTGAAAGCGGGTCTGGACCCCGCCCCCTTCGCGCCGTGGTTCGGCGCTACGTGAGCGCAAGTTACAAAAATACTTCAGCGGTTAGGGGTAAATACGCACACGTCTCGCGCGGGGGCAGGGTTAGGATGCAGCCACAACTAAAACCCGCCTGACACGCGCCCGCTGCGCCCTGAATCTAGAACCATGCCTCTTCGCCCGCAAGACGAGCCCGTCGAACCCATCCTCCCTGATGAGCCCGATCCCCCTGTCACCGCACCGCTCTTGCTCGAGGATTGGCTGGCTGTCGCCGTGCTGGCCCTGTTGGCGCTGATCACGCTGGCCAATGTGCTGGTGCGCTATCTCAGCGACCAATCCTTCGCTTTTACCGAAGAGATTTCGATTTTTCTGCTGGTGGTGCTCACATTGGTTGCCGGGGGCACCGCCTTCGTGCGCAATTTCCATATCCGCATCGAAATCTTCGCCGATAACGGCAGTGCCGCACGCCAGCGTTTCTGCCGTGTATTTGGGAGCGCCGCAAGTTGTGCGTTCTTTGCCCTGCTGACGGTGCTGGCCACGCGCCTGGTGCTCGACGAATTCCAATATGACGAGACCTCGCCGGCCATGGGCGTGCCCACCTGGTGGTACACGATCTGGCTGCCGATATGCTCGGCCATCATTACCTTGCGCACCGCTGGCATGACCGTACGCGCCTGGCGAGATCAGCCATGATCACGGCCATGCTGTTCGCCGTCTTCATCGCGCTGATGGTTCTGGGCGTGCCCGTGGGCATCGCGCTGGGTTGGGCCGGCACGCTGGCGATCATCGCCACCAACATGGACGTTCAGTGGTTCGGCCTGTTGGCTGTGCCCCAGAATTTCTACGCCGGCCTGGCCAAGTATCCGTTGCTGGCCATCCCGATGTTCGTGCTGGTCGGCTCCATTTTCGATCGCTCCGGTGTGGCGCGTCGTCTGGTCAACTTTGCCGTGGCCATCGTCGGTCGGGGCCCGGGCATGCTGCCACTGGTATCGATCGCAGTTGCCATGTTCCTGGGCGGCATCTCGGGTTCCGGCCCGGCTTGCGCTGCCGCCGTAGGCGCGGTGATGATCACCGCCATGTCGCGGGCGGGCTATCCGAAGCCCTTCTCGGCCTCGGTCGTCGCCGCCGGCGCAGCCACCGATATTCTCATCCCGCCCTCCGTCGCCTTCATCATCTATTCGGTGCTGGTGCCTGGCGCCTCGGTGCCTGCGCTGTTTGCCGCCGGCATGATTCCAGGCATTCTGGCGGGCATCGCCCTGATCATTCCTGCCGTCTGGCTGTCCAGGCGTCACAACCTGGGGGCACTCGAACGTCACCTTGAACGCCCGCCGTTCTGGCGCAGCCTGCGCGAAGCCCTGTGGGGCCTGGCTGCGCCCGTGCTGATTCTGGGCGGCATGCGACTGGGCTGGTTCACACCCACCGAAGCTGCGGTCGTCGCGGTGTTCTATGGCCTGTTCGTGGGCATGGTCGTGCATCGAACCATCACGGTGCGCGACCTGTTTCCCATGCTGCGCGAGGCCGCCGAACTCTCGGCCGTCATCATGCTGGTGGTCACCCTGGCCGGCATTTTTGCGTGGGCGCTGTCGACCATGAGTGTCATCGATCCCATCACGCATGCGATCGTCAATTCCGGTCTGGGTGAATATGGCGTACTGGCGCTGCTCATTCTGCTGCTCATGACCGTGGGCATGTTCCTGGACGGCATCTCGATCTTTCTTATCTTTGTGCCTCTGCTCATGCCGATCGCCAACGCCTATGGATGGGACCCGGTCTGGTTCGGCGTGCTGCTCACCCTCAAGGTCGCCCTGGGGCAATTCACGCCGCCGCTGGCCGTGAATCTGATGGTGTCGTGCCGCATTGCCAAGGTGCCGATGGAATCCACCATTCCGTGGGTCGTGTGGATGCTGGCCAGCATGTTCATGGTGCTGGTGCTGGTTATC
>JBAZPE010000319.1:0-4075 GCA_041648375.1 Burkholderiaceae bacterium
TGCCCCTCCCGCTGCAGCGAACAACACCGCCACCAGCATGGGCAGGGTATAGACCGGATCGATGATGAAAATGCTGGACCAGCTCTCGGGCGTCCAGGGCATGGGCCAGAACAGCTGGGTGCCATACGAAGTGAAGGAATCGAGTATGGGATGGGTGATCAACACCAGCCAGATGGCGAGAAACAGGCGACCGGCGCCATAGGACGCGCTCGGAAAAAAACGCCGGGCCACAGCAGTGATCACCGCCGCCAGCCCCGTGAGCACGAATACCGAATGGGAATAGCCACGATGAAAAGTCATGGTAGACACTGGATCGGGATAAGTCGCCAGAACATCCAGATCAGGCAACGTGCCTAGCAGCGCGCCATACAACAGGGCACGTCGTCCCTGCGAGCGCCCCATGACCGCACCGGCTATGCCGGCGCCCAGTACTGCCTGCGTAATCGAATCCATAGTCCGGAAATGAGTTGTTTAATTCGCCATCTATGCTTGCAAAGCGCCATGCATGGCATCGGCCGAGCAGACGTTACCATAGCGAATTGATTTGACGAGCAGACTACATGGAAGCCTACATCGACGTTATAGGCGAATTCATTCGCACCAACCAGTTCTGGGCTGGCCCCATCATCGGGCTGCTCACCCTGGCTGAATCCATGCTGGTCATCGGGTTCTTCGTGCCCGCGACCGCCCTGCTCCTGATGATCGGCGGCCTGGTGGGCAATGGGCTGCTTAATCCAATGAGCGTGCTGATCTGGGGCATCGCCGGTGCCATACTCGGCGATGCGCTGTCTTATTGGATCGGACGGTGGGCTGGGCCCTCCCTCATGCACCGCTGGCCCATGAGTAAGCACAGACGGTCAGTGGCGCGCGCCCGCCTGTTTTTCTCACGCCACGGGTTTCTGTCGATCCTGATCGGACGCTTTCTCGGGCCTATCAGATCGACGATTCCGACGGTGGCAGGGATCATGCGCATGCCCCAATGGCGTTTTCAGCTGGCCAACATCTTGTCGGCCATTGCCTGGGTGCCAATGTTGATGGCGCCCGGCTTTCTGACGGTGCGCGGCCTGGATGCCGCGCAAAGCTCGCAGAACACGGCGCTGATCATCGCCACGGGGCTGTCGGTCGTTTTCGGCGTGGGCATTGCAGTATTCATGCTGAGAAAACGCAAGGCGCCGGCACAAGCCGGTAGAATCGGAGCTCCAAGGCGTTGATCCAGGCACGAACCCGTCACACGCAGGTGCTCGGCGCCCCTCATATCGTCATCGTATAAGCCAGCGACATCTGATGTCACTGGCCACCAAGGAGTCAATGCATGGGTATCCACACAGGCCCCAAGGACGGCGACTACGCGCGCTATGTCGAGGTTTTGACCAGTGGGCCGCAGGGAGAACCCGGCAAGGTCTACAGCAGCAAACGCGCAGCACCTGCAGGCTGGGCGGTGGAAAGCGAAACGCCTCCCTTGCCCGATGGTTTCAAGCCGGCACCCGTTGCCATCAATCCCATGGTCACGCCAGGTGCCAATCCTGCAGCGAGCGTGACCTCCCGGCGCGGTCAGAACGCGCAGGGTGAAGTCACATTGGCAGCCAGAAGTGCCAAACGCACCATGTCCATCGTTTTTCGGCTGATTGCCATCGCCATGATCGTCGGGGCGGCGAACATGGTGATCGGCGCGTTGACCAATGAAATGAGTAGCGGTGAAGGTGTCATTCCCGGCATCTTCCTGTTTGTATTTGCCATCATGCTTTTCAAAGCGGCCTCGGGTTTGCGCAAGGATGCGCAAGCACCTGTCAAACCCATGCCACCGCTGACGACCATCAGCGCACGCAAGTAGGTCAGCAGCCGACTGGTGCTGCCGATGCTACTATTTCGCCCCTTGACTGTCGCTCCGGTTACTCGGCTCGGGGCTCACGATTGCGGAGAACGCTTGAATACCCTACCCACCACATTGACCCAGACTCAGGCCGCGACGATGCTGTCGTTGCAGGATCGACTCAACGTCCGTATCGACCCAGCATGGATCGGCGCTGGCCAACGGTTTCTGCGGGCCGCGTTTGTCGAGTCGGCCGAAGCACTCGAACATCACGGCTGGAAATGGTGGAAGAAACAGACCATCGACCTGCCGCAAGTGCAAATGGAGTTGATCGACATTCTGCATTTCTACCTGTCGCACACGCTGGTTCAGGCCGGCGGCTCGCCTGAACAGGCAGCAGCACTGGTCACCCGCGATTTGCAGGGATCAGGCCAGATCACGCTTGATGGTCAGGCGTTCGACCTGGCCTCGCTGGATGTGCCCGGCTTGCTGGAGCTGATCGGTGGCCTGGCGGTGTGCGGACGGGCGAGCTACGAGACCCTGCAAGCGACGATGACCGCATGTGCGCTGTCGTGGGACGAGGCCTTCAAGCAGTACATCTCCAAGAACATGCTGAACATCTTCCGACAGGACAACGGCTACAAGGCCGGCACCTACATCAAGATGTGGAATGGTGAAGAAGATAACGTGGTGTTGGCGCGACTGATGGCAGGCATGGATGCCCAGGCACCGGATTTCGCCGATCGCCTGTATGCCGGTCTGGTCACGGAATACGCCGCGGCGACCGTTCCGCAGTCTTAAGGCACATTGCCGGGCGCGGGCCGCGCCAGGCGACCCATTACTCGGCTTCGATCACCGACTGAAGGAATTGCTGCGTGCGCGCTTCCTTGGGGTCATTGAAGAGCACGCTGGACTCGGCGTCTTCCACGATATTGCCGGCGTCGAAGAACAGGGTGCGATCGGATGCGCGCTCGGCGAACTTCATCTGGTGGGTCACCATGATCATGGTCATGGTGCGTTTCGCGGACAGGTCGCGAATGATCTGCAGGATGCCACCCACCAGTTCGGGATCGAGCGCAGAAGTCACTTCATCCAGCAACATGATCTCGGGTCGCATGGCCAACGCGCGTGCAATACCCACGCGCTGTTTTTGCCCGCCCGAAAGCTGCGCCGGATAAGTGTCGAACTTGTCGCTCAGCCCGACCAGATCCAGATACTCCTTACCGCGTTCGATCGCTTTGTCACGCGACAGCCCTTCGACATGGATCGGCGCCTCGATCACGTTGCCCAACGCCGTCTTGTGCGGAAACAGGTTGAAGTGCTGAAAGACCATGCCAATCTTGCCCCGCACGCGGCGAACATGAGCAGAATTCGATCGCTGCGCGACACCCTGTGGATCTTTCCACATCGACTCGCCATCGATCAGGATTTCACCATCGGAGGGCTTGTCCAGCGTCATCAGCACGCGCAGCAAGGTGGATTTCCCTGAGCCAGACGGTCCGATGATCGCGACGGTCTGGCCTGCCGGAATCGTCAGGTTGATGCCACGCAAGACCTGGAGATCGCCGTAGCGCTTCTGAAGATTCTTGACCTCGATACTTGCGCTCATCGTTTTCCTCCAAAGCGTTGCAATCCGATTTCCAAACGACGCACGCCGTACGCCGCAATCAGACTCAACAACAAAAATAGAATGCCAACCAGGGTCAGCGGTTCGGTATAGCGGAACGTGGCCGAACCAATCATCTTGCTGGTCTGAAGCAGTTCGACCACCGTAATGGCCGAGAGCAAGGGGGTGTCCTTGAACATGGCCACGAGATAATTGCCCAGGGCGGGAACAACCGGTGGAATTGCCTGAGGCAGCACGACACCTACGGCAGTACGCCAGCCCGACATGTTCAACGCCGTAGCCGCCTCGACCTGCCCCCGCGGCACCGCTTCGATGCCGGCACGGTAGACCTCGGCGCAATAGGCGGCGTAGTGCACGCCCAGTGCGAGTATTCCGGTAGTCAGGGGCGACATCTGTACGCCCGTCACCGGCAGCACATAGAACAGGAAATACATTTGTACCAGTAGCGGTGTACTGCGCACGAACTCGATGAACAGCGCAGCCGGTGCCGAGATGATCTTCAGACGCGCACGTCGCAACAGCGCGAGCACCAGGCCCAGGGTCACCGCGAGCAACATGCCGAGCAAGGTGGCCTGCACGGTGATGATCAGCGCTTCACCCAGCGTGGGGAGAATTTCAAGGGCAAATGCCCAATCAAA
>JBAZPE010000320.1:0-4065 GCA_041648375.1 Burkholderiaceae bacterium
GATCGACAGAATGAACGCACTGGCGCGACTCTGCTGCTGCGCAAACGAACTCAGATCGCCATAACTGGTGACGCCCAGCACCTCGACGCCCTCGGCCTCGATGGCTGCTGCAAGAGCGCGCACGCCCAGACCCGACGCGTTTTCGGACCGGTAGTCCTCGTCGATGATGATGATTGGGAAGCGGAATTTCATGCGGGCGCTCCAGGTGGGCAAGCAAACGGACGCGAGTGTACAACGCGTAGATGGCAGAAAGACGCGGGTGTGTTCACGTTCTGGGCAATGTGACGCCGCGCTGGCCCTGGTACTTTCCGCCGCGATCGGCATAGGAGGTTTCGCAAACCTCGTCACTTTCCAGGAACAGCATCTGGGCGCAGCCCTCGCCGGCATAGATCTTGGCGGGCAAGGGCGTGGTGTTGGAGAACTCCAGGGTGACGTGACCTTCCCACTCGGGTTCGAGCGGGGTCACGTTCACGATGATGCCGCAGCGCGCATACGTGCTCTTGCCCACACAGACGGTGAGCACCGAGCGCGGAATGCGGAAATACTCGACCGTGTGCGCCAGCGCAAACGAGTTGGGCGGGATGATGCACACGTCGCCTGTGAAATTGACGAACGACTTCTCGTCGAATTGCTTGGGATCGACGATGGTCGAGTTGATGTTGGTGAAGATCTTGAATTCGTTGGCGCAACGCACGTCATAGCCGTAGCTGCTGGTGCCGTAGCTGACGATGCGCGAACCGTCGGGCGCCTGGCGCACCTGACCGGCCTCGAAAGGTTCGATCATGCCAGCCTGGGCCGCGCTTCGGATCCAGCGGTCGCTCTTGATGCTCATGGAAAGCCTATGGTTGAAAAATGGGGCAAGCCGGTATTTTAGAACTACTGGAAGAACGTGCGGTAGACAAGTGACAGTCCGGTCACGGTGCCACCCTTGAGGTCGGCCGACAGACCGCGCCCCAACTGATAGCTCGCACGCCCCACCGTACCACTGCCTGACATCGACTGCTCCAGACTGAGCGTGATGCCATTGGCAAACCGCTTGCTGGCCACCACGAACTGCGTGGCCAGATCATCGGTCGCCCGGTTCACGTTGCTGGCCACCGTGCGATCAGGAAGAATACTGCCCGAAGAACCGATCGCGCCTGAACGCACGCTGACGTCGTCCAGACCGAACTTGCGGTAGAACGGCTCGTCACCGGTCAACAGGGCCGCGCCGGCGGACAACAGCAGGGCCGCTTCGCCGCCGCTGTCGTCAGGCCCCCTACCCAGAATGAGCCAGGACAGCTTTTCGACATCGGTGACATCGGGATAGGACACCAGATCGATGCGGGGGCGCTGAGCGGTTCCACCCACCTTCACGCCCGCCTGCACCTGCTGATTGGTCCGCAGGGCCTCGATATCCAGCACCGGATTTTCCAACGGCCCCTGGAAGGTGATCGTGCCGCGGCGCAACTGCAGTCCCTGACCATAGGCTTCGATGCGCCCGCCTCGGGTGCGCAACTGGCCTGCGCCCGACAGCCGCCCGGCGTTCAGCAGAATCTGGATGTTGCCTACGATACCGGCATTCAACCCCATGCCCGTAATGTAGAAGCGCGGCCCCATGTCGTACTTCAGGTTCATGCTGGCCTGCATGGGCACATCGACACGGTCCTCATCGCCGGGTCGGCGCACGCGTACATCGTCATCCAGGGTGGGCACACTTTGCAGGATCTCCAGGCTGACCCAACCCGCGTCGGCCTTGATATCACCCGTGATAGTCAGGCGCGGCAGCGCAGCGTCAATATCGACCACGCCACTGACCATCGCGAATCGGTCCGAGCGCTGCAGAATCGGAAAGCGATGCACGTTGACATTGACCCGCCCGGTCGAGGTCAGAAGCGCCCACTGCCCCTTCGCTTCGATATAGCCATTCTTGGCTTCGGGATTTTCGGTGATCCAGGTGCGCGTGCGCCATTCTGTCGGCAGCACACGCAACGACGCCGGGAAACGCAGTGACTCCAGCACGACGTTATTGTCCGACAGACGTGCGGACAACGTACCGTCGAACAGGCGGATGCCGTTGTCGATCTGCACGATTTTCAAGCCGCTTGCGCGAACCGTGCCTGCCGTTTTCCAATCCTTGCCTGGAATGCCCGAGGCTTCCAGGCTGGCCTTCACGGCCCCGCCGATTTCGACGGCGTCGCCCGTGAACAGCGTCACCCATCCCAGATCGGCAATGTTCGCATTAAGCGTGGCACGCACGGGTTGACCAGCATCCAGTGCCAGTCCGTTCAGGATGGCCTGACCCGTGCCGTCGATATTGCCCATTCGGGCGGTGACCGCACTGAAGCGGGCATCGACCCGGCTGCGCGCACCCGTGGTGGGCCGGGCAGTGAGATCCACCGCCAAATCACGAAGCCCCAATGGAATCGGGGGATCGCCAGGAATCAGCAGGTCACCCGATCGCCGAGCAATGCGTGCCTGCCCGCTGAGCGCGTTGGCAAACTTCAGATCCCAGGACGCATCCAGCGCAATCTGTCGAGCCAGTTCAGGCGAGACCTTGTTGACCCTCGCCTGGCTTCGATCGTCCCGCTTGAGGGCCTCCGGATCGATCGCCCCCATGATGCCGCGTACCAGTTCGCGGTTGATCACGGCGTTGTCGATACGACCTGCGGTCTCCCAGCGACCCTGTCCACCGCGCGAGCCGCGATGGTCGAGCACCATGGACTGCCGGTTGGGCAGCGCCAGGGCAATACTTGCCGCACCAACTTCCCACTGCCACTGGGGGGCTGCGGCCTGAGGCAGGAACGACAGCGGAACCTCGCGTGCCAAGTCGACACCGAAGCCGGCGTGCGTGGCTTTCAGCGCGGCAACCGTGCCGCGCCACCCCACCAGTTTCGAGGTGGCATCCTCGCCCCTGCCGGGCCCCCAGCCACCGTTGAACCGAAGCGAGGCCTGTGCCGGCGCCAAGCCAAGTTGGCCCGGGCGTGAACGATCGGGCGTGTAGGACGCTGCCAGTTCGCCCTGATGCGCGGCGACCGTGCCACCAATCTTGCCCTTGAGCGTTGCAGCACCGGGCACATCAGGCCACAGCGCCGCCAGTCGCGGTGCGGCGAGATCCAGGGTAATGGCGCTGGCGGTCTGGCCCAGATTGCCCTGCCCGCGCAGCCGGTTGTTCGCGACCTGGAGATCGATATCCAGACCGTCGATACGCAGATTGGCCATCGGGTCGGCAGCAGCCTCCCCCGCTGCGCCGGTGGCGGGTGCAGAAATGATTTCGCCGCGGACGTGCCCTCGCAGGGGCTGGCGATTCCAGCGGCTGGCGGGATCGATCGTCAGATCGATCCCGGCGCGCTCCAGAACGCTCTGGTCGCGCAACGCGACGTCGAAGGTGGCGCCCATGGACACCAGCGCTGGCGGAATCGCATCGCCCACGAGGCGTTCGACATCCAGCCTGCGCACGTCGAGCTTGCCGGTCAGACGATCCTGCACGAAGCCGTCGGCCTGCGTGCTCTGCCAGTCGACGTCGGCAGTCAGCCCCGAGCCATCGGGCAGGGACAGGTCAGCACGCGCGCTGCGCAGCGGGAAGATGCCACGCGGGGTCAGCTCGGCAATGACATCGAGCAGCACGCCCGAGCCTTCACCCTGCACATTGATCTTCATGGCCTCGAGCGAGCCCTCGGCCTGCGCATTGACCACCACAGTGCAGGTGTTGCCCGCGGTGGGAGAGGCAGGGGCTACGGCAGTGTCAGCCGAGGCGGGCGCCGTGGATGACGCGGACGCGCCGGACGACGCCTGCTTCGTGCTGGAGCCCGCCCTTGCAGATGACCCGGGTTTGGCGGGCGAGGCCGGTTTGGCGGACGTCGCCTTCGATGCAGCCGCTGGTTCCGGTCGATGCAGTGCCGGCCGTGTCGCAGATTTGTCTGCTCCACCCGCTTGCGTCGATGCCCAGACGCGATCCAGACACAGCGGCGAATCAGGTGGCTGACCGCTGGCTGCGGCAATGATGTTGGCCTTCAGTGGCCAGGGGTCGGCCAGGCGATCAAGCACGATTTCGGCCTCGACATCAGTCTGCGCCAGCGGATGACC
>JBAZPE010000321.1:0-4058 GCA_041648375.1 Burkholderiaceae bacterium
CCCAGCTTGGCCATGGCTCGCCGCTTATGCGAGCTGATCGTTTTTTTGCTGCGCTTCATTTTCTCGGCAAGTTTCCCCACCGAATATCCCTGCGCGATTTGCCGAAGCACTTCGATTTCGCTTAGGGTGAGTTCGTCATCACTGATTTCTGGTGCACCTGTCATAACTTGTCCCTCCTCGAGGTAGAAAAAAGCGTCCGGGTGATTGCAGGCCTGGCGTAACAAGGTCGGCAAGTTGCCAAGCAGTTCACCCTTGGCTACGTGCGCATTCGCGCCACATCGGAAGGTGGTGTGGCGCACGTGCTTCGTATTGCCGGCAGAGAGCACCACAATAGCCAAATAGGGGTGGCGCCTTCTGAAGCGCTTGACCAGGGCGCCGCCGTCGTCGCGCTCGTCGGGCAGCAGAAAGTCCAGCACGATCAGATCGCATGGGTGTTCTGCAAGGTACTTCTGTGCATCTGTGACGGTGTGGCTGATGCTGACCACCTGAAGGTCACGGTAGGGGCGCAGCAACGTTTGCAGATGCGCACAAATGATGGGGTGGTCGTCCAGCACGCAAATGCGAATCGGAAATTCGTCGTTTGAGGGTGGCGCGGCGTGCAGGTGCTCAGCGCAGCTGATGGGGGGATGGGCAGGCATGCGGTAGTCTCCAATTCAGAGGTCTCGGTGCGCTTGGTGTAGTGCCAAAAACGTCAACATCCGCAGTTTGTCACCCGTTTTTGCGCCATGGTTGGTTGCCCCCCCAAATGGAACCATTCGTCTGATGCATCATGACTGTTATGCTTGCCGGCGATCAGTATTGTGATGTCCTTGGACGCGTTGAGAGGTGTTTTGATAGATCCCGTAGTCATGTGGCTGGCCGCCGCGTTTGTGGTGGGCCTGGTGATGTCGTTCCTTTTGGAACTTGCGCTTCGGCCACAACCTTGCGCACCCTGGCGACGTCCCGCTGCCAGTATTGGGGTGCATATCGGAATTGTGATGGTGGCCTATGGGCTGGAGCTCGCCCTGTTTCGGCGGCCGGTGTTCGCCATGCTCAATGTGCTGGCCATACAGGCGGTCCTGGTGCTGGTGAGCCAGGCCAAGTACAGCGCGTTGCGCGAGCCCTTCGTCTATCCGGACTTCGAGTACTTCCTGGACGCGATCAAACACCCGCGACTGTATCTGCCTTTCTTTGGACGGCTGAAGGCGCTGGCCGCAAGCGGCGGTTATGGGTTGATGCTGTGGGCAGGGCTGACCGTGGAGGATTCGCTGACGGGTGCTGCGGGCCTGTGGGTGGCTTCGTTTGCTGACTGGATCGAGGAAGATGCCGTGTCGGGTCCGCTGGCCCTGGTATCGTTCTGGGGCTTCACAGCCGGCATGGTGATCGTGGGTGCCTGTCTGACGGTGTGGGCAGGGCGCGACCGGGCGTCGACCCGGGTGACGTTCGATGCGGCTGCGGATTTACAGCGGCTGGGCTTTCTGGCTGCGTTGTGGCGATATCGGGTGCATGAGCGGCGTCCCGTGCGACTGCAGGACCTGCCAACGCCGATATGGGCAACGGCGGCTGCGCCGTCGCTAGAGGCGAACGGGGAAAACGTGCTGCACGATATGGTGGTGGTGCAAAGTGAGTCGTTCTTTGACGCGCGACGCGTGTTTCCCGATATTAGGCCGGAGGTGCTGGCGACGTTCGACGCCTTGCGTGCGGGTGCCGATTGCTTTGGCACGCTGGACGTGGCGGCCTGGGGCGCGAATACGGTGCGCACCGAGTTCTCGTTCCTGTCGGGGTTGCCCCCGCAGGCGTTGGGTGTGCATCGGTTCAATCCGTACAGAAAGTTGGCCGAGCAGGGCGTGGCGACCCTGGCGTCTCACCTGAAGCGCCTGGGTTATCGCACAGTATGTGTGCATCCTTACCCGGCCAGCTTCTATCGGCGCAAGCATGTGTACCCGCTGTTGGGTTTCGATGCGTTCTTCGACGTTCAGTCCTTCGCGCAGGCCGAGCGCTTCGGGCCCTATGTGTCCGATGTGGCAGTGGGTGAGTACGTGGCCCGGCTGATCGCCGATCGTGGTGAGGACGAGCGCCCCTTGTTTGTGTTCGTGATCACCATGGAAAACCATGGTCCCCTGCATTGGGAGACTGTGGATACCCGTGATGAACAGCGATTTTTCAGTCGCGGTGTGCCACTGCCTGCGTCGTGCAGCGACCTCGTGGCCTATGTTCGGCATCTGGCCAATGCGGATGCGATGTTTGGGCAGGTGTCCGCGGCGTTGTCGGCGTCGCCTCGGCCTGCCCGGCTGTGTCTCTATGGTGATCACGTGCCCATCATGCCCGGTGTGTATTCCGCGCTGGGCACGCCGGACGGCAAGACGGACTATCTGATCTGGTCGACGCAGGGCAGGGCAGCGGGCATTGAGGTGAGGGCCCAGCATCGACACATTGCCGATCTCGCGGGGGAAATATTGAGGCCGCCTCGGTAAGCTAGGGTTTTCCACGCCTTGCCCGCTTTGGGTATGGCAATTGCATGGTGGCGGCGTTCCCCTCTACCACGTGCGCCCATGCTTACTGTTACCGCCCCAGGCTTTACCGACTTTGCGTCGCTGCAGTCCATCGAGACGTTGCGCGAGCATCGTGATGCCTCGACGCTGGGCCCCGCGCTGCATGAGCTGCTGGGGCATTGCCCCCGCCTGCCATTGCCTGGCAAGGGCGACACGCTGGAACGCTGGCGGTCCTTGCAGGCCGTGGCCGCACTGGACCTGACGTTGGCGAAGCTGGCAGAGCCGCACTGGGATGCGCTGGCCATTCTGGATGATTGTCTGCCCGGCGGGTCGGCGTTGGTGATGCAGGCGCTGGAACTGAATCGCAGCCAGTACGCCAGATATATGCCTGCGCAGGCCAAGGCCGCACAGGGCACCGTGGCGCATCTGGCCCCGACCGATATGGAACATGCCTCGCTGCCGGCGATTTGGGCCGTATGGGCAGCCGAGCCGCCCAGTGCGCGGTTGACCGGCATGCGCACGTCTTCATCGCTGCATCACTTCGAGCATACGGTTCGCCTGCGAGGGCGCAAAGCCTGGTGTTCGGGCGCCGCTTTGGCGACCCATGCCCTGGTGACGTATTGGAACGAGGCGGGCGAGTCGTGCCTGGCTGCAGTGGACATGAACGGGCCAGGCGTAAACAGAACCAATGATGGGTGGCACGCGGTGGGCATGGATGCCTCGGCCAGCTATGACGTGATTTTCAAGGATGCGATTGGCATTCCGGTTGGGCACCCAGGTGCGTATTTGAGGCGCCCCGGATTCTGGCATGGCGGTATGGGCATCGCGGCGTGTTGGTCGGGTGGTGCCTTGGCACTGGGCCAGCGCGTGGCCGAAGGCATGAAGGCCAAGCGGGATCCGCACGGCATGGCCCATCTGGGCGCCATTGATGTGGCGCTGTCCCAATTGATGGCGTTGATGCGGGCGACCGCGCTGTGGGTGGATGTGTTTCCGCAGCACGATGCGCAGTGGCAGGCCACGCGGCTGCGTGCCGCAGCTGAGCAGTGTGCAACGACGGTACTGGATCATGCGGGTCGTGCCCTGGGTGCAAGCCCGTTGTGTCGCGAGCCGGCCTTTGCCCGCCTGTTTGCCGACCTTCCCGTGTTTATCCGGCAGTCTCACGCTGAGCGAGATCTTGCGGCGCTGGGCGAGATTACCGCCGGGTCTGAACGTTCTTTTGGTGAGGGTGGGGCATGGGTACTTTGATGCAGGTTCGCCAGAACGCCCCGGATGTTGAGCTCGAACCCGCCACGGATGCCGCCTATTTTGATGCGCTTTACGCCAAGACGGATGACCCTTGGGATATGGGTGGGCGATGGTATGAGCAGCGCAAGCGAGCGCTGCTGGATGCGATATTGCCGAAGCAGCGCTATGCCCGCGCATTCGAGCCGGGTTGTGGCAATGGCTTGTTCACCGAATTGTTGGCTCAACGCTGTGACGCCGTGGTCGCAAGTGATTTGAGTGACCGCGCGGTTCAAGCTGCGCAGGAACGCTTGCGTGCACATTCGCACGTCACGGTCAGCCAGGGCAGCTTGCCCGCCGATCTGC
>JBAZPE010000322.1:0-4040 GCA_041648375.1 Burkholderiaceae bacterium
TGCGTCGTCGAAACGCCTCGATGGTGGCGATGTGGCTATCGATATCGCCACTCTTCAGGCTGGCCTCGAACGGCTCTCCGAACTGGGCCTCGATATCTCGCCACTGTTCGGCAGTCGTGTTCAACGTCGCCAGTCGCACGGCAAGGCCGTCCAGCACCTCGCGAATTTCGTACAGGTGATAGGTAGAGGCCATATCAACCGACGCAATCACCGCCCCCTTGTTTGGAATGCGGACAATCAGCCCCCGATCCTCGAGCGTGGCCAGCGCCTCGCGCGCCTTGGCTCGCGGAATGTCATACGTCAGCGCGATCTCCTCTTCTGGAATATGCGCGCCTGGCAGCAAGGTCTGGGTCGCGATCTTCTGGCGCAATTCGGCAACGATATCGGCAGTGGTCAACTTCTTGGCAACTGCGGTCGTCGATTTCTTGGCGGATTTTGCTGGCATGAACGAGATATCTTCTTCAATCGGATAAAGCAGGATTGCGCACTACATTGTATGCAATTCTGCGTGTCACCATGGCTGCGCCCGGAATCAGTCGAGATGCGCCTGATTCCCAAGCACATCCTCCACGCATCGCGCGAGGTACAACAGCCGAGGATCTTCCTTGAGTGTGCCCACCAACTGCAGTCCCAGCGGCAAGCCGTTAGGCCCCCTGGCGACAGGCAATGTCACGGCAGGGTTGTGCAGCAGTGACCAGATTCGAATGAACGCCGAACTGCCGGTCGAACTCGCATCGGGCGCTTCGTCCAGTGTGGCAGGCATGGCCAGCACATCCACGTCACGCATCAGATCGTAGAACGCGCGTCGGCAGCTATCGGCAGCATCGAGCGCAGCGGCATAGTCCTGATCGGAATAGGTTTCGCCCAACGCCAGGTAGGCCAGCAGTTCAGGGTCGCACCGCGCTGCATGATCTCGCTTGATCGCAGCGTACTCGCGCGCCAGATCGTAGGCCATGATGACGTCCTGGGCATCGCCCATGGTGTCGAACAGCGCTGGCGGATGCAGCTCGACTAAGCGCACGCCGGCCTGTGCGAGCGTCTCGAGATTCGCCTCGAATAACGTCTGTACGCAGGGCTGCGCCTCTGCCCAGTGGCGCGTACGCCACACGCCAACCGTGAAATCACGACGCAAAGGTGCGCTGGCATCGAACCGGGGATCGGACATGAAGCCGCGCATGAACAGCTGTGCGTCTTCGACCGAACGGCTGATGGGACCGATCACGTCCAGGGGACGCGAGTATCGGCGAATGCCGTGATAGGGAATGGCATCGAGCGTCGGCTTGAACCCCACCGCACCGCAGAAGGTAGAGGGTCGCAGAATCGAGCCCGCCGTCTGGGTGCCGATCGAGATCGGCGTCATGAAATCAGCCACGGCTGCCGCGGACCCGGCCGATGACGCCGCCGGTGAACGCGTCAGGTCGTGTGGGTTGCGGCACGGTCCGGGCAGCATGATCGCGTGGCGCGACACGGTGTTCTTGCCCAGCACGTTGAAACCCAAGGCACGCGCCATCGTGACGACCGGCGCATCGAGCGCAGGCGCACGGCCCGTGAAAATTTCCGGCTCGCCCCACTCGGTCGGCATATCGGCGGTATCTATCGTGTCCTTGATCCCCAGCGGTACGCCATCGAACACATTGCGTCGACCATTGCGGTCTACGTCTCTCGCCCGTGCCATGGCCTGCTCTGCCGCGATGTGAACCCACGCATGCACTTGGTCGTTGCGCGCCTGAATTCGCGCCAGGCAGGCTTCGGCCCAGGCAACGGCGGTCAGCTCGCCCGCGTCGAGCTTGCGCAGGCCCTGGGCCATCGTGAGTTTGGCGATGTCATCGGCCGCGGGACGTTTTGCGGCGATCGAGGGTAGAACAGTTGCACTCATTGCGGCACTCCAGTGTCGTCGCGGGCGTCATGCTTGGCATGCCCCAGATAAAGATCAGCCATCTTGTCGTTGGCAAGCAGGTTGGCACCGGTATCGGTCAGCACAATGCGCCCGGTATCCAGGATGTAGCCCCGATCGCTGAACGCCAGCGCCTGACGGGCCCGCTGTTCGACCATCAGCACGGCGACACCCAGCTCAGGCAGACGCCGCGTCGCGGCAAACACCTGATCGGTCAGTGCCGGCGACAGCGCCGCTGAAGGCTCATCGAGCAGCATCAACCGAGGTGACCCCATCAATGCACGCGCAAACGCCAATTGCTGACGTTCGCCCCCCGACAGGTTCTCCGCAGCGGTACGCCGCCGCTCGGCCAGTGCCGGAAAAATATCGAACATGTCGCGGATGCGCTGGGCCGGGTGCTTCACATGCTCGACTACCTGCAGGTTTTCCATGACCGTCAATGCACCGAAGACGTTATGGACCTGCGGCACATAGGCCACGCCGTGCTTGACGCGCGCTTCGATGGGCAGGCGCAGCAGATCCGTGCCCTCGAACACGATCTTGCCGGACACCCGTGGCAACAACCCCATGATCGCCTTGATCAGCGTCGATTTGCCGGCGCCGTTGGTGCCGGCAATGGTGACGATTTCCTTGGCATCGACGTGCATGTCGATGCCGGTCACGATGTCGACTTCGCCATACCCGCCGGACACACCCTGCAGCTTCAGCACCGTCATACCACGCCTCCCATATAGGCTTCACGCACGCCAGGATTGGCCAGCACCTCGTTGGGCGTGCCCTCGGCAATCACGCGTCCCCGATCCATCGCATACATCTTCGGCACGATGCGCGACAACTCATCCAGGTTGTGCTCGATGATCAGAATGGACATGCCCCGCGCATTGAGGGCGACGATGCGTTCGGACAACTCGCCGATCAGCACCGGGTTCACGCCCGCGAAAGGTTCGTCAAGCATGATGGCCTTCGGGTCTAGCATCAGTAACCGCCCCAGCTCGAGCAGCTTTTTCTGCCCGCCCGACAGACGGCCGGCCCGCTCATCAGCCACACGCTCCAGATTCAGGAACGAGAGCAGTTGTCGCGCCTTTTCGCCGGTTTCTTTTTCCTGGCGCGCCACACGGCCCCGGGCGAAGACCAGCGCGCTGAGTTTCTCGCCGGCTTGCGACGGCGCCGCCGCCATCATGTTGTCGAACACGGTCAGTTCCGAGAACTCGCGCGGCACCTGGAAAGTGCGCGCCAGCCCTCGCTGCACACGTTTCTCCACGGCCAGCTGCGTAATGTCTTCGCCGGCGAAGGTAACGCTGCCCTCAGTGGGTGCGATATAGCCCGAGATGGTCGAGAACAACGTACTTTTCCCCGCGCCATTCGTGCCGATCAGGCCCACCAGCCCGCCCTCGGGCAAGCTCAGCGACACACCTTCGAGCACCTTGAAATTGCCGAATCCCGCCCCAATGTTCGACACAGAAAGTAGTGCTGTCATTTCTTCACCGTTTTACGTTCGCCGAACAGCCCGTCGGGGCGATACAGCATGGTGCAGATCAACGCCATGCCGATGATCCAGAACCGGACACTGGACAACTGCACCTCCGATACTCCCGGGAATATTTCGCGCAGAAAGCGCGAGCCTTCCAGAAATCCCACCAGCATCACGGTCCCTACCACCACACCACTCAAGCGACTCACGCCCCCCATGATGATGGCCATCCAGACATAGAACGTGATGAGTGGCACGAATTGCTCCGGGCTGATGAAGGTCAAGTAGTGCGCCTGGAACGACCCTGCCAGCCCGGCCAACGCGGCGCCGATTGCCAGCGACCGGGTCTTGAAACGCGCGGGGTCTTTGCCCAGCGCACGCACGGCGACTTCGTTGTCCCTGATTGCCCCGATCACCCGACCGAAAGGGCTCTTGATCATGCCCTTGATGCCGGCGAAGACAATGATGTTGACGATGACCAGGGCGGCAAGAATCCACAGATCGGCAATCGGCCCATTACCAAACAGACGAGGAATGCCTGGTATGCCGTGCACGCCTCGCGTGAGCCACTCTTCTTTCTGCAGCACCATGCGAACGGACTCGGAAAAGCCCAGCGTGACAATGGCCAGATAATCTCCCCGCAGCCGCAGCGCAATCATCCCCAGGGGAAATGCG
>JBAZPE010000323.1:0-4031 GCA_041648375.1 Burkholderiaceae bacterium
TCGATAGCTTGCTTGGGGTGAAGGTAGCCAACAAAGGCCATCGGCGCCCTACCCGCGCGCCTGGCGGTGGTCCCGGCATGGAGGGCAATCAAGCACAAGGGCGTCAAGATATCTGCATTGGCTTCCCTCGGTCGCACCCACGACCACTGAATCGCATCATGAGGTACACAAACAGGAAATTGAGGGTGTGTTAATTCGCATTGACGCCAAGATGACGGCAAATGAAACACGACTACACATCGAGAAACTTGCCGGATGGGGGCCTGGGGACCCACCATGATCGCTCAATGAACTGAACCAGGAGGTTTCATGCAGAAATCGACACACGCATTCATCACCGCCGCAGTGCTCGCCGCAGGCATGTCTTCCACCGCCGTCATGGCGCAATCTGCCGCAACCGCCCCCGCGCAACAAGGGGCACCCACCTCACAGAATGCTGCGCCGCCTCAGGCGCCCGCCATTCAGCCGTCGGATGCCCAGCTCGAGAAATTCGCCGGTGCGTCGCAAAAGGTGGCCGTGCTGGCCGATGAGTATCGACCGAAGTTGCAGGCAGCCAAAGACGACAGCGCGCGCCAGACGATCTATCGTGAAGCTGACGAGAAGATGGTGAAAGTCGTGCGTGACGATGGATTAAGCGTGGACGAGTTCAACGGCATCGGCCAGGCCGTGCAGCAGGATCCCAAGCTGCAGCAGAAGCTGCGCGCTATGGCGGGCAGCCCCGCCCATACCACGCAGTAACGTGTTGAGGCGGCTGGCTCAGCTGCCGCGCAGGATCATGTCAAGAGTGGCCTTGAACAGGCCACTTTTTTCGTCTGCCAGATCGAACACGATGCTGAAATGATCGGCAGCATCCACTTCCATCATCGACACGGGAAGGCCGTGTTGCTGCCAGAGTGCGTGCATCGCCTGCGTCTGCCGCTTGAATCCCAGCGTTTCCTGCTCGCCGACGGCCAGAATCAGCGGGGCAGAGGCAGTAGGTACATGGGCCATCGGGCTGAGCGCCCACGCCTGTGCCTCGGTCAACTGCAACCAGCTGTTGACCACGGTATCGCATAACGGGCGCAAGTCGAACAACCCGCTCAATGCCACCGCACCTTTGATCACATCGCCAGGCAAGCCGTAGCGTGCGGGCCATTCAGGCGCCAACAGCATGGCGGCGAGATGGCCACCTGCCGAACTGCCACTCACGTGAATGCGATCCGGATCCAGACCATATGCCCGGCCGTGGGCATGTAGCCACGCCACGGCAGATCGCACCTCGCGCACGATTTCAGCAAGCGTGGCTTCAGGCGCCAACGTGTATTCGAGCGCGACCACCGCCACACCCGCCTGCGTCAGGGCCGGCACGACACCATGCATATCTTCCTTGCTCAGCGCCCGCCAATATCCACCATGGATGAAAACGAACACCGGCGCCAGTAGTGCGCCGGGCGCCGGAAATATGTCGAGTCTTTCGGCCACGCCCGGCCCATACGGCAGGTCGATACTGCCCGGGTGGTGGCGACGTGCAGCTTGCGCACGCTCGGCATACCGCCGCATATAGCCCGGGAAGTCGTCCACCGATCCCCGGGCGTCATATTGCGTTTCACGCGTCGGCTGTGCGTCGAAAAAAACGTCAATGGTCAATGCCATCTCCTTCCATGTCCACCAGGGCCGTTCAGCCCGAGTGTGGTCCATCCTTAATCACCAGCACTCGGACTGGTCAGTCCCGGCACCACGGCGGTCGCCTCGATTTCCACCAACGCGCGATCTTCCACCAGATCGGCAACCTGCACCGCCGTCATCGCCGGGAAATGCTTGCCTATGATGGCGCGGTAGTGACGGCCGATCTCGGGGTAGGCCTGGACATACGCCTGCTTGTCCTTCACATACCAGGTCATGCGAACGATATGCTGGGGTTTCGCTCCGCCAGCGGCAAGGGTAGCAACGATATTTTCAAGTGTCACCCGAACCTGTTCGGCCAGATCGTCAGTTTCGAACTGCTGCTGACCGTTCCATCCGATCATGCCCGCCAGAAAGAGCAGCTTGCTGCCTACAGTGAGCTCGCATGCGACGCCATTGGCATATCCGCGAGGCGGGGCCCAATCGGGCGGTTGAAGAATGTCCATGGAAATATCCTTTTCCGTCACAAGAAAGAAGCATCCTTGCCAGTTGGCAAGGGATCGATAACATAGCGGGAGATGGCGGTGCGCAAGCCGTCGGGAATGCGACGCGAGCGCATCGTGGTCAGATCCACGGTCACTATGGTGATGTGCCCGGTCAGACGCACTCCACCCTGTTCGTCTGTGAAGGCAAACAGCACACGCACCGAGGCCGCCCCCAGGCGCTCGACATGCAGGTGCTGCACCAGTACATCGTGCCAGCGACTGGGCGACACGAAGTCGCACTGAATCGACGCGGTGGGCGTGCCTATGCCCTGCCCTTCATGCAACGCATGAAACGAGGCGCCCAGCGCCTGGTCAAACCAGGTCTCGATGAAGTCGTTGATCATCTCGAAATATCGAGGATAGAAAACGATGCCCGCCGGATCGCAGTGGCGAAAACGAACGGTTTCGCGCAGGCGGAAAATGCGGTCATCTGCGGCATCATCGAACCATCGCACCGCCGTCATCGTGCAGCCTGCTCGCGCAAGGTGAAGCGCTTGAGTTTGCCCGTTTCCGTGCGAGGCAGCGTTTGGACGAACTCGATCGCCCGTGGATATTTGTAGGGTGCGACGGTTCGTTTCACGAAATCCTGCAAGGTGGCGGCCATGGCAGCATCGGCTTCGTAGCCAGGGCGCAAAATAACGAAGGCCTTCACGATCTGACCACGTTCGTCGTCGGGCACGCCTACGACGCCACATTCGGCCACGGCTTCATGCTGCAGCAACCCATCCTCCACTTCTGGTCCGGCGATGTTGTAGCCGGCGGAAATGATCATGTCGTCGTTGCGCCCCTGATAGTAGAAATAACCGTCGGCGTCCTGGACGAACACGTCGCCCGGAATGTTCCAGCCCTGCTGGACGAATTTGCTCTGGCGCGCATCATCCAGATAACGGCATCCCGTGGGCCCCTTCAACGCCAGCCTGCCGGGTGTGCCGTGGCGCACCGGTTGCATATGCTCGTCAACGATGCATGCCACGTATCCTGGCACCACCCGACCGATCGCGCCAGGTCGAACATCGTGACTGGCCGCGGAAATGAATACATGGATCATCTCGGTGCCGCCGATACCGTCGATCATTTCGAGACCCGTCGCCTCTCGCCACAGCGTTCGCGTGGCATCGGGCAAGGCCTCGCCGGCCGAAACACTCGCCCGCAGCGAGCGCAAGTCGTAATGGGTCGCCAGGGCAGCCATCTGCCGGTAGAACGTGGGCGCCGTGAACACGAGCGTCGCCTTGAATGTCTGGATGGTGTCGAGCAAGGAATCAGGCGTCATCTTTTCGCCCAGCACCGCGCAGGCCCCCACGCGCAAGGGAAAGCACAGCAGCCCACCCAGCCCGAAGGTGAACGCCAGCGGCGGTGTGCCACACACGACATCATCACGATGTATGCCGATCACGTGGCGGGGAAACAGGTCGCACATGGCCAGCACATCACGATGAAAATGCATGCACCCTTTGGGCATCCCGGTCGTACCGCTGGTGAAGGCGATCAGGCACACATCGTCGGCTGCCGTCGCGCACACCGCGAACTCGGGCGACTTCTGCGCGCACAACGTGTCGAGCGCGTCAGGTCCATCATCGTTGAAGTAACGCACCTGCTGCAGATCAGGACAGTAATGCGGATGGTGCGCATCCATGCAATAGGCAAGCTCTTCCTGCAGCCGCACATCACACAACGCTGCCGCAATCTGCGCCTTGTCGATGACCTGTTTGAGCTCCTTGGCACGCAATAGCGGCATGGTGGGCACGGTTACCAGCCCAGCCTTGACGGCGGCCAGCCACGACGCCGCCATCATCAGGTTGTTGGGCCCGCGCAGCAACACCCGGTTGCCCGGCACCAGGCCCATGTCCTGCACCAGCACCTGGGCGATCCGGTTGGTCAGCGCCT
>JBAZPE010000324.1:0-4017 GCA_041648375.1 Burkholderiaceae bacterium
TGGGACGAGGTCCGCTTCGGACTGGAGCTGGATCTGGATCGTTTCATGATCGTTGCCGTGCATGACTTCAATATGGGGGCAATGGAAAACAAGGGGCTGAACGTCTTCAATGCGGCCTATGTGCTGGCCGCACCGGACACGGCCACCGACGCCAATTACGACGGCGTGGAAGCCGTGGTTGGGCACGAGTACTTCCACAACTGGACCGGCAACCGCGTCACCTGCCGCGACTGGTTCCAGCTCAGCCTGAAGGAAGGTCTGACCGTCTTCCGGGATCAGGAATTCAGCGCCGACATGATGGCCCGCGATCTGGATGACACCCAGGCTGCCAGCGCGCGTGCGGTCAAACGCATCGACGATGTGATTCGTCTGCGCTCCTCCCAGTTCGCCGAAGATGCCGGTCCCATGGCGCATCCCATCCGCCCCGAAAGCTATCAGGAAATCGGCAATTTCTATACCGCCACCGTTTATGAAAAAGGCGCGGAAATCATTCGCATGCAGCACACGCTGCTGGGCGAAGCAGGTTTCAGGGCGGGGATGGACGAGTATTTCCGGCGCCATGATGGTCAGGCCGTGACCTGCGAGGACTTCGTCAGCGCCATGGAGAGTGTCTATCGTGCCCGCCACGACGGCGCCGATCTGAAGCAGTTCCGTCACTGGTACAGCCAGGCCGGCACGCCGCGGGTTCAGGCACGCCTGAGCTACGACCCCGCCCGACAGCAGGCCACGCTGACGCTCAGTCAGTCCTGCCCGCCGCAAGGCGTCGAGCGCAGGGCCGCCAAGGAGGGCACCCTGGTCAAGCAGCCGTTCCACATCCCGGTGGCGATCGGTTTGCTGGCACCAGACGGAACCGCGTTTGAACTGAAGGATGCCCATGGCGCCTCCGTGCAGACGCTGTTGCTGCATCTGACTGAAACCGAGCAACAGTGGACGTTCGACAACATTTCGCAAGCACCTGTCCCCTCGTTGCTGCGCGACTTCTCTGCGCCGGTCATCATCAGCTATGACTGGTCAGATGATGATCTCGCCCTGCTATCGTCGTCCGACACCAATCCCTTCACCCGGTGGGAAGCAGGTCAGGAACTGGCAGCCCGGCAGATTTTCAAGGTGCTCGAACAGAACGCGGGATCGAAATCAGCGCAACTGGACGAGACCTTTGTGGCTGCATGGCGCGCCACGCTGGAAGATCCGACGCTGGACTTCGCCTATCGCGCCCGTGCCCTCACCCTGCCCGCAGTGGGTGTGCTGGCCGAACGCATGCAGGCGATGGATCCGGCGGCAGTCGCCCAGGCACACAAACAGGTCTTGCAGGCCCTGGGACTTGCGTTGGCACCCCTGTTCGAGTCCTGGGTGGCACGCTGCCACATCGACGCGCCCTATCAGCCCAGCCCGGCGCAGGCCGGGCGCCGCAGCCTGAAGAATCTGGCTCAGCTCTATCTGGCGGCCAGTGGCGCACCCGACAGCGATGCCCGGCTTCAGGCCCAGTTCGAACAGGCAAGCAACATGACGGACCGGATCGCCGCCCTGGATCTTCTGGTCAATTGGGGTGAGCCGGCAGTGGCCGCACAATCGCTGGCGGCGTTCTACGCCCGCCACAAGGACGATCCCCTGGTGGTCGACAAGTGGTTCGCACTGCAGGCCCGGGCACGGACGACTACCGCTGCCGACATCGAAACGCTGATGAAGCACGAAGCCTTCACGCTGCGCACGCCAAACCGCGCGCGCGCGCTGCTGTTCCAGTTTGCGTTGAACAACCCGACCGGCGCACACGCGGCTGACGGGTCGGGCTATGCACTGTGGACACGCAACGTGCTGGCGCTGGACGCGATCAACCCTGAAGTGGCGGCCCGTCTCGCACGCGCCATGGATAGCTGGTCGCGTTATGCCCCGGATCAACGCCACGCCATGCAGCGGGCGTTGCAAACGGTGAACGAGCATGGCGCCCTATCGCCTAACGTACGCGAAATCATCTCCAAGGCACTTGATCTGGCAGGATAAACTGTCGGAAATTAATTAAATTTTCATTGTTTGCCACAGGAGAGCGTATTGACACGCAAAACCCTCACCCAGTATCTGGTCGAGCAGCAGCGCGACCAGAACCGGATCAGTGCCGAAGTACGGTTGCTCATTGAAGTCGTGGCGCGCGCGTGCAAGGCGATCGGACACGCTGTCGGCAAGGGCGCGCTGGGCGGCGTGCTCGGCTCGCTCGAATCCGAGAACGTTCAAGGCGAAGTCCAGAAGAAGCTGGACGTCCTGTCCAATGAAATTCTGCTCGAGGCCAACGAGTGGGGCGGTCACCTGGCTGCCATGGCCTCCGAGGAAATGGAAACCATCCACCTCATCCCCAACCGCTACCCCAAGGGCGAATATCTGTTGCTGTTCGATCCCCTGGATGGCTCGTCGAACATCGATGTGAACGTGTCCATCGGCACGATCTTTTCGGTGCTGAAGGCGCCCGAACAGGCCGCCGAGCAAGTGGTCACCGAAAAAGACTTCATGCAGGCCGGCAGCAAGCAGGTCGCAGCCGGTTATGCCGTGTATGGCCCGCAAACCATGCTGGTGCTGACCGTCGGCAATGGCGTGGTCGCCTTCACGCTCGATCGCGAGATGGGCTCATGGGTCATGACCAATGAAAACATGACGATTCCGGCCGACACCAAGGAATTCGCCATCAACATGTCGAACATGCGTCACTGGGCTCCGCCGGTGAAGGCCTACATCGACGATTGTCTGGCTGGCAAGACCGGCCCCCTGGGCAAGGACTACAACATGCGCTGGATCGCATCCATGGTCGCCGACGTGCATCGTCTGCTGACCCGTGGGGGCCTGTTCATGTATCCCTGGGACTCGCGTGAGCCCGGCAAGCCGGGCAAGCTGCGCCTGATGTACGAGGCCAACCCGATGTCCATGATCGTGGAACAGGCAGGCGGCGCGGCCTCCGACGGCACCCGTCGCATTCTGGATATCGAGCCCGAGCAATTGCACCAGCGTGTGAGCGTCGTGCTGGGTTCGAAGAACGAGGTCGAGCGTGTGGTGTCCTATCACACGGCCCATGTTAAATCGGGCGATCAGGGGTAAGCCTGTGATCGGCTGATCAAGCAAAATCCTAAGATCGGCATCAGGATCGAGCACAGCCTGAAATTGACCGATCAGGGATCAGCCCCGGATCGACCGATAAAAAATCCCGACCGCAGCAGGCATATGCCTGTCACGGTCGGGATTTTTTACGTCCTGGCAGTCTGCCCCGTGCATTCGGCCGATGCCAACGGCCATCCGCAACGGTGCTGTCAGGCCGGTGACGGCCTCTGCTTCAAGGCAGACGGCCGCAGGTCGCGTTCAGTCCAGCGAGAGCACGGTTGCGCCCGTAGTCTTGCGTGACTCCAGCGCCACATGCGCCTTGGCGACATCTTGCAGCGCATAACGCTGGTCGATGCGAACCTGAATTTTCTTCTTCGCCACCAGGTCGAACATTTCGTCAGCCGCTGCCGTCAATTTTTCGTGCGTGTTGACATGCAGACCCAGCGACGGACGCGTGACATACAGGCATCCCTTCTGGTTCAGCTGGGCGATGTTCACGCCAGTCACCGAGCCGGACGAATTGCCGAAGCTGACCATCAAGCCACGCGGCGAGATGCAGTCCAGCGAGGTTTCCCAGGTGTCCTTGCCCACGCCGTCATACACCACGGGCACTTTTTTGCCCTTGGTCAGTTCCAGGACGCGCTCGGCCACGTTTTCACGCGAGTAGTCGATCGTTTCCCAGGCACCGTTTTCGCGTGCAATGGCCGCCTTTTCCGGGCTGGACACCGTGCCGATCAGCTTCACTCCCAACGCACGCGCCCACTGGCAGGCCAGCAAGCCGACGCCACCGGCAGCAGCATGGAACAGAATGGTTTCGTCGCCCTGCAACCGGTAGGTCTGGCGAAACAGATATTGCACGGTGAGGCCTTTGAGCATCAGCGCAGCACCCTCTTCGAAACTCACGCCCTTGGGCAGCTTCACGACTTGGGCAGCCGGCAC
>JBAZPE010000325.1:0-4014 GCA_041648375.1 Burkholderiaceae bacterium
CTACGTGGGCGCAGTGATGGTGCTGTTCCTGTTCGTGGTGATGATGCTAGACATTCGCATGGACAACATGCGGGAGGGGCTGCGCACCTATCTGCCCATGGGCATCATCGTGGGGCTCATCCTGGTTGCCGAGATGACCTTCGTGCTGGGCTCGACCTGGTATGGCGCAGGCCCTGCCTTTGTGCAGCCGGGTGACTACAACAACGCTCGCGCCTTGGGCGAAACGATGTACACCGAGTACATTTTTGCGGTGGAAGTGGGTGCGATGCTGTTGCTGGTCGGCATGGTCTCGGCCATTGCACTGACACTGCGCAAGCGCCGCGATGCCAAGTACACCTACGCCGGCGATGCCCTGAAAGTCAAAGCACGTGACCGCTTCCGTATGGTGAAGATGGCAGGCCAGCGCGAACGCGTGGAGCCTGCTGCACAGGTCGCTGATGCCGCTGCTGCTGCTGCTGCTGGCGGTTCGGCTGCGGCACCTGCACCGGCACCGGCACCGGCACCGGCACCTACACCTGCACCGGCCGCGGGAACGCCCGCCGCAGGCACACCTGGCGCCGCCCAAGGAGACAAGAAATGACGATTACCCTGGCTCACTATCTGGTGCTGGGCGCTGTCCTTTTCGCCATTGGCATCTTCGGCATCTTTTTGAACCGTCGCAATCTCATCATTTTGTTGATGGCGATCGAACTGGTGCTGTTGGCCGTGAATATCAACTTCGTTGCCTTCTCCAGCTGGTTCGGTGATGCGGCAGGACAGGTGTTCGTGTTCTTCATCCTGACCGTGGCTGCCGCCGAGGCAGCGATTGGACTGGCGATTCTGGTGCTGCTGTTCCGCAACCTGAACACCATCAACGTTGACGATCTCGATCGTCTCAAGGGCTGAGGGGCCGAAGAAGAAAATGTCTATCTCACCCAACCTCTACCTGCTCATCGCACTGGCGCCCCTGGTGGGCGCCATTCTGGCGGGCCTTTTCGGCACGGGCTTCTGCGGGCGCTTCGTGTCCCGTCGTGGTTCGCACCTGATCACGATTGCGGGCGTGGCGATCTCGGCTGTGGCCTCCGTTTTCGTGCTGCTGGACGTGCTCGCTGGCAATACCTTTGACGGCACGGTCTACACCTGGAGCCTGATCGGCGACATTCCGCTGAACATCGGTTTCCTGATCGATCCGCTCTCGGCCATGATGATGGTCGTGGTGACCTCGGTGTCCCTGATGGTGCACATCTACACCATCGGCTACATGTCGGAAGACCCCGGCTATCAACGCTTCTTTTCCTATATCTCGCTGTTCACCTTCTCGATGCTGATGCTGGTCATGTCCAACAACATGCTCCAGTTGTTCTTCGGGTGGGAAGCGGTGGGCCTGGTGTCCTATCTGCTGATCGGTTTCTGGTACACGAAACCCACGGCGATCAAGGCCAACATGAAGGCCTTCCTGATCAACCGCGTGGGTGACTTCGGGTTCGTGCTGGGTATCGGTCTGCTGTTTGCCTATGCTGGCACGATGCACTATGGCGATATCTTCGCGCAGACGGAAGCGCTTGCTGCACAGTCCTTCCCCGGTACCGACTGGATGCTGCTGACGGTGGCCTGCATCTCGCTGTTCATCGGCGCCATGGGCAAATCGGCACAGGTTCCGCTGCATGCCTGGCTGCCTGACTCGATGGAAGGCCCCACACCGATTTCCGCACTGATCCACGCCGCCACCATGGTGACGGCCGGGATCTTCATGGTGGCGCGTTTCTCGCCGCTGTTCGAACAGTCTGATACCGCGCTGTCGTTCATCATCGTGATCGGTGCAATCGGTGCCTTGTTCCTGGGCATCCTGGGCATCATCCAGAACGATATCAAACGGGTGGTCGCCTACTCGACGCTGTCGCAGCTGGGCTACATGACGGTCGCACTGGGTGCGTCGGCCTACTCGGTCGCCATCTTCCACCTGATGACGCACGCGTTCTTCAAGGCACTGCTGTTCCTGGGCGCCGGTTCGGTGATCATCGGCATGCACCATGATCAGGACATCCGCAACATGGGTGGCCTGCGCAAGTACATGCCCATCACCTGGATCACGTTCCTGCTGGGAACGCTGGCGCTGGTCGGCACACCGTTCTTCTCCGGCTTCTATTCGAAAGAAAGCATTATTGAAGCGGCGCACGCATCCACGGTATGGGGTTCGGGCTTCGCGTACTACTCGGTGCTGATCGGAGTGTTCGTGACTTCGCTGTACTCGTTCCGGGTGTACTTCCTGGTGTTTCATGGCAAGGAGCGTTTCGCTGTCGATAGCCACGGCCACGATGCACACGCACCCGCTGCCCATGCGGCGGTGGCGCACGGCACTGCTGCCCATGCACCGGCGGCACACGGTCATGACGCGCACGCCCATGACGCCCACGGTGCCGACGCTTCGCACGGTCACGACGATCACGGGCACGGTCATGGCGGCACCCCTCACGAGTCGCCCTGGGTGGTCACGCTTCCGCTCATTCTGCTGGCCATTCCCTCGGTGCTCGTGGGCGCCTGGGCAGTGGGTCCCATGCTGTTTGGCGACTATTTCGACAATGTCATTCTGGTCGCTCAGTCTCATCCCGCAATGGAAGAGCTGGCATCGAACTGGCACGGTTGGGTGGCCTATGGTCTGCATGCATTCCAGACCCTGCCGTTCTGGCTCGTGGTCGCCGGCTTCGTCTGCGCCTGGTATGGCTATCTGATCAATCCTCGAGTGCCTGCCGCCATCAAGGCGCGCCTGACACTGGTGAACCGCATTCTCGAAAACAAGTATTTCGTGGATTGGTTCAACGAGGAAGTCATCACACGTGGCGCGCGCCTGCTGGGCCGCGGCTTGTGGCAGGCCGGTGATCGCGGGCTGATCGACGGCTTCGTGGTCAACGGCAGTGCGCGCGCAGTGGGCTGGTTTGCCCAGGTCAGTCGCAAGCTGCAGTCCGGCTATATCTATCACTACGCGTTCGCAATGATTATCGGCATCATGGCGCTGGTGGCGTTCTTTGTGTTGATTCCCCACTGATGGCAAGCGAGATGGCAACCAATTCTTTTCCCTGGCTTACGCTTGCGATTTTCACGCCCATCGTCTTCGGCCTGCTGGTCCTGGCGCTTGGACGTGACGATCGCCCCGGCCTGACGCGCAATCTTTCCTTGTTGGGCGCGATCGTCAGCTTTCTGGTGACGATTCCGCTCTACACCGGTTTTGACAACACGACCGCTGCCATGCAGTTCGTGCAGAACACGCCCTGGATCGAGACTTTCAACATCAATTACCACCTGGGTGTTGACGGTATCTCGCTCTGGTTCGTCCTGCTCACGGCGTTCATCACGATCATCGTCGTGGCGGCAGGCTGGGAAGTCATCACCAAGAACGTGGCGCAGTACATGGCCGCTTTCCTGATTCTTTCCGGGTTGATGGTCGGCGTGTTCTGCGCGCTCGACGGTCTGTTGTTCTACGTGTTCTTCGAAGCCACGCTGATCCCGATGTACATCATCGTGGGTGTGTGGGGCGGGGCGAACCGTGTGTACGCCGCGTTCAAGTTCTTCCTCTACACCCTGATGGGTTCGTTGCTGACGCTCATTGCGTTCATCTATCTCTGGCATGCGTCGGGCGGGTCGTTCGACATCATCACCTGGCAGAACCTGCAGATCGGCTACACCCCGCAGATCCTGATTTTCCTGGCATTGCTGGCGGCCTTTGCCGTGAAGGTGCCGATGTGGCCCGTGCACACCTGGTTGCCCGATGCCCACGTCGAAGCACCCACGGGTGGTTCGGTCGTGCTGGCAGCCATCATGCTGAAGCTGGGTGCTTACGGTTTCCTGCGCTTCTCGTTGCCCATCGCGCCTGATGCGTCACAGGCACTGTCGGGCATGATGATCGTGCTGGCGCTGGTGGCCGTGATCTACATCGGACTGGTGGCGATCGTTCAGGAAGACATGAAAAAGCTGGTGGCCTATTCGTCGGTCGCCCACATGGGTTTCGTGATCCTGGGCTTTTTCATCTTCAACACGGCC
>JBAZPE010000326.1:0-4014 GCA_041648375.1 Burkholderiaceae bacterium
CTCACCACGCCGGTGCTGCTGGTCACGCTGGCTGCACTGGCCTGGCGCCTGGGTCCGGCCTGATACATTGCCCGCGGCTATAGATCAGCATGCGCCCCTTGTAGGCGGCGTTGCCGTCGCACGCAGGGCGGTGCAGCTTCTCCTGGCGAAGCGAGAAGTCCAGGTTTGCCATATGACGCGTGAAGGCGGGGCGGTTGCCCCGATCGGGATCAACGATCCACACCTCGGCTACCGCCATGGCGTGCCGTCCGATAAAGGCCGCCAGGTCGCCTCCCGGGTCCCGTTCATAGAGCAGGTCGCTACCGATGATCAGATCGAACCGCCCCTGCACCTGCAGATCGGCGTCGTCGCTGGTCAAGCGCTGTGCCCCCCACTGGCCGCGACGGTAGGCCATGGGCGCGAGCCCGTTGAGGCGCAGGTTTTCGATGAAGAAGGCTTCGGCCAGCGGATGGCAATCACTGGCGGTCATGCAGGCACCCCGTCGGTGACCGACCAGGCTGGCCAGCCCCAGCCCGCAACCGATTTCCAGTATGCGTTCCTGTGCCTTGAGCGGGTGGCCGGCCATTCGCGTGGCGAGATAGGCACCAGAAGGCCATGGCATGCCGAAAAGGGGCCATGCGGCAGACGAGATGCCCCGTCTTTCGGCAGCGCCCAGAGGGTCGCTGAATTGCTGCAGGTCGAGCAGGGAACGGATGAGCAGGTCGGCCGCACCCGGGATGGCGATGCGTGCTTGCTTGGTGAGATAGCCGGGCATCGGCGAGGCGCGCGCTGTTCAGAGCGCGCAGAGAGGGGAGGCGTACAGTATGCCTGACGCCGCCCCGGGGTGGGTCTGATCAGTTGATGCTGTAGCCGCGGCCCTTGTAGCAGGCGCCCAGTGCTCGCTGATAGGACTCGGTGTTGGCACTGGTCGTGTAGGTCGTGACGTAGGAAGGATCAAAGCCACTCTGGTTCATCGCCCAACTGCGACATGCTTCGCGATCACGCGACTGCTGGGCGACATTCTGCCCCTTGGCAGGATAAGCGACCACATCATCGGCGTTGCTGTAACGCGCCACCTGCTGCGTGTTGTTATAGGACGGCTGCACATATTCCGGTTGTGGCGCGCCATACACCACGGGCGGGGCCACGTAGGTCACGGGCGGTTGCACATAGACCGGCGGTGCCGCGTAAGTGACCGCCGGACCATAATAGCCACCGTAGGCTGGCCCATACACCGGCGCATACCCCGAACCGACATACACGGATGACGAGTACGACGGACGTGAAGCACTCATGCCGATCAGCGCCCCGGCGCCTAGCAGGGCCGCGCCGCCGATCCACAGGCTGGCCGACGAGCCGCGATGGTGGTGTCCACCGCCGTAGTATCCACCGCCGCCACGCCAATCGCCCCGTCCGCCCCAGGCCGATGCCTGGCCACTGACAGCCACCAAAACCACCGCCACAGCGGCGTTGCGCCACGAAAAGACCTTCATGTCATGCTCCTGTGCCCGGAGATCCGCGCGCCGCGCGCGCCAGTTGGGCAGTGTCTTCAATTTACTCCTGCGGTCGGTTTTAGTCATGTCTGACCGCGCTTTTGTCCGAAGCAACCATTTCAGTGCGTTTCCAGCCTCAATTCCTCGTATGATGCATTTTTTCGTGCAACGCAACATGCGGCGGTTCGACGCAGCGCCTTGCGTTTCAGACGCTTCAGATTCAGCAAGGTTCCATGCGCCCGACAGCCGCTTCCGCCAAAGCATCGACTGGCTTGCACTCCCCCCTGGAGGATGCGTTGGCCCTGCTGGTGGGCACGGTGCTGATCTCGTTCGCGCTGGCGCTGTTCAAACAGGCGGGAATCGTCACCGGCAGCACTGCCGGGCTTGCGTTCCTGATCCATTACAGCGTGGGTCTGCCTTTCAGTCTGTGTTTCTTTTTGCTCAACATCCCGTTCTACTTTCTGGCGTATTTCCGCATGGGGCGGCCCTTCATGGTCAAGACCATGCTGGCAGTGGGGCTGGTGGCGCTGCTTGCCGACATGCATGCCCTGTTCCTGCATACCGTCGGGCTTGAGGCCTTCTATGTCGCGCCGATGGGGGGCGTCATCATGGGCGTGGGATTCCTGGTGCTGTTCCGGCACAAGTCCAGCCTCGGGGGTGTCAATATTCTGGCGCTCTACGTTCAGGAACGCTGGGGTCTGGCGGCGGGCAAGTTTCAACTGGGGGTGGATCTGTGCATCATGGCGCTGTCCTTTCTGGTGATCGACGCCCGCGCCGTCGCCGCTTCGATCGTGGGCGTGGTCGTGCTCAATGTGATCATTGCCATGAACCACCGGCCCGACCGCTATATCGCGCGTTAGGCCAGCCTCATTGCCTGTCGCGATTTGTTAATGCTTTTCGGTAATGAAGGGTGTAGTGTCAGTTGCGCGGATCGTCCGCCCACTAAAGATTGGAGACTTGCCATGAAATCAGTTCTATCCGCAGCGCTTGCCGCTGGCGTCGCTGTTCTGTTCGCCGGCGCGGTCCACGCTGCCGATGCACCGTTGACCAAGCAGGGTGGCATGTTGGTCGATGCCAAAGGCATGACCGTCTATACATTCGACAAGGATAGTGGCGGCAAGAGCATGTGCAATGACGCCTGCGCCAAAGCCTGGCCGCCCGTGATGGCTGACGCTTCGGCCAAGCCCAAGGGCGACATGACCGTCATTACCCGTGATGACGGCAGCAAGCAGTGGGCGTATAAGGGCAAGCCTGTGTATACCTACGTGAAGGACACCAAGGCTGGCGAGGCCACGGGCGACAACTTCAAGGAAATCTGGCACGTCATCAAACCGTGATGGCAGGGTAACGCGGCAGGTCTGTGCTGCGTCCTCTCACCGTCATCGCACCGCCCACACCCGAATCGCCGGATTTTTATCCTGGTTTTTCGGGTTTTTTCATGGGCAGGAAAATCCGGGCCTCGGTGTGTGTCATCGAGTTGCATGGGGGCGTTGACCCAGGCAAAGTGGTGGAAAAGACAATGAGGAGCACGCATGCATTCGCAGCACACCCGCCCGCCCGAGACAACCGACGTTCCCGACAGCCATGGTCTGAATCTGCATCTTGTCGATCCCTATGGGCCGGCCATGACGGACCACTACTTGCCCGCTGCGCTGGCCACGCATTTGCACCCGCATCTGCAGCGCCTGGGCGCGCTTGCCGGGTCGACACTGGATGATCTCGCTCACACGGCCGACCGCCATCCACCCACGCTTTCCGTGCGCACCCGAGCTGGCGCCGAACGTGCCACCGTGCACAAGCATCCCGCCTATGTCGAGCTTGAACGGTATGCCTACAGCGAGTTCGGCCTGGCCGCCATGTCGCATCGACCCGGTGTGCTGGGCTGGCCCCAAACCATGCCCGCCCTGGGGAAGTATGCGCTGACGTATCTGTTCGTGCAGGCCGAGTTCGGTCTGTGCTGCCCGGTCAGCATGACCGACTCGCTGGCACGCACGCTCAGACGCTACGGCTCGCCCGAGCTCATCGAGCAAGTGCTGCCACAGGTGGCGACGCAGGATTTCGACGCCCTGCGCCAGGGGGCCATGTTCATGACGGAGCAGGGCGCAGGTTCTGACGTGAGTGCCACCTCGACGGTGGCGACCGAACAGCCCGACGGCAGCTGGCACCTGGATGGCGACAAATGGTTCTGCTCGAACCCGGATGCGGGGTTTGCCATGGTGCTGGCGCGCAGTGAAGCCGCTGCGGGTCTGGCGGGGGTATCACTATTCCTGCTACCGCGCGATCTGGCCGATGGCACCCGCAATCACTACCGCATTCTGCGGCTCAAGGACAAGCTGGGCACGCGCTCCATGGCCAGTGGCGAGATTCGCCTGGAGGGCGCCCGGGCATGGCTGGTGGGCGAGCGTGGACGCGGCTTCCAGCAGATGGCGGACATGATCAACAATTCGCGCCTGTCCAATGGCGTGCGGGCCGCCGGCCTGATGCGGCGTGCCCTGACCGAGGCGACTTTCGTGGCGCGTCACCGCCGCGCCTTCGGCCAGCG
>JBAZPE010000327.1:0-4001 GCA_041648375.1 Burkholderiaceae bacterium
ACCAGCATGCGGCCATGTTCATCGACCACCCGGAAATTCATGAACATGTGCGCAGGCAGAGTTTCGAGCTTGAAGTCTGCGGGCTGCGGACGCACTTTCAGTTGCGTCCACATGTCTTGCGCAATGGCTTCGAGCAGCCCGGTCTGCGTCGTCGCCAGACGATCAAACCAGCGATCGAAGAAGCCGGCAGCGTAATCGGGCAGCGGCACGCAATGGCGCCGAAGCTTTTGCGGCAACGACTTTAGGGCCAGCAGGACTTTCTCTTTCAGCATGCCCGGAACCAACCATTCGCATCGCGCGGCATCCACCTGATTCAAAGCGAACAAAGGGATGGAAAGCGTGACGCCGTCACGCACCGATCCGGGCTCGAAATGGTAGTCCAGCGCCATGGCGACGCCATTGACATCCATCTTTTTCGGAAAGACGTCGGTGGTCACCCCGGCAGCCTCGTGCCGCATGAGTGACTCGCGGTTGAGCATGAGTTTCGCACTCTGCTCAGCGTCCAGGCCACGTACCCATTTTTCCAGCGTGGCCGTCTGAGACATGTCGGCTGGCAGTTGCTGGTCATAGAAGGCGAAGATCAGTTGATCGTCGACAAGAATGTCGGGGCGACGCGTCTGATGCTCGAGCTTTTCGATCTGGGCGATCAACTTGCGATTGTGCGCCACGAATGGCAGGCGGGTGTCGATATCGCCCGTAACCAATGCCTGACGGATGAAGAGCTCACGTGCGTGCGAGGGGTTGATCCGGCCGTAATGAATGCGCCGACCCGAATACAACATGAGCCCATACAGCGTGCCGCGTTCGTTGGCCACGACCTGACCGGCTTTCTTTTCCCAGCGCGGGTCGGCCCACACGCGCTTGACCAGATGTCCGGCGACCTTTTCCAGCCAGGTCGGTTCGATGCGCGCCACGCAACGCGCATAGAGTCGCGTCGTGTCGATCAGCTCGCCGGCGACGATCCAGCGTCCGGCCTTTTTGACCAGGCGCGAGCCGGGATGGATGTTGAATCGAATGTCCCGGGCGCCCATGTATTGCCCGCCCTCTTCGCTGCGGCACCCGATATTGCCCAACAACCCGGACAGCAGTGCCAGATGCAGTTGCTCGTAGGTGGCCTCGGCCTGATTGAGCCGCCAGCGCTGTTCGCCCACCAGCGCAGCCAGCTGGCTATGCACGTCGTGCCATTCGCGCAACCGCACCGGCGAGAGGAAATTCTGACGCAGGGTGCCGACCAGTTTGCGCTGTGAGCCTTTGTGGGCCACGGCCTCTTCGTACCAGCGCCAGAGTTTGAGATAGGAGACGAACTCGGACTTGTCGTCACCGAACTTGGCATGTGCCTGTTCTGCCGCTTCGCGTGCCTCCATGGGACGATCCCGAGGGTCCTGCGTCGACAAGGCAGAGGCGATGATCAGCATTTCGCTCAGGCAGTCGTGATCGCGCGCAGCCAGGATCATGCGCCCGATGCGGGGGTCGACGGGCAGTCGCGCCAGTTCTTCACCCAGCGCCGTGAGTGCATAACGGGCGACGCCTTCCGGCGCGTCCTGCCCGCCCGTGGGCTCGATGGCCCCCAATTCCTGAAGCAGGTGGTAGCCATCGGCAATCGCTCGCCCCGGCGGCGCTTCCACGAAGGGAAACTGCTCGATATCGTCCAGGCGCAGGGATTTCATGCGCAGAATCACCGACGCCAGGGACGCACGCAGCACCTCCGGGTCGGTGAACGGCACGCGATTCTTGAAATCGGCTTCGTCGTAGAGCCGGATGCAGATGCCGGGACCGATGCGCCCGCAACGCCCCGCGCGCTGATTGGCGGACGCCTGGCTGATGGGCTCGATACGCAGCTGTTCGACCTTGTTGCGCCACGAATAGCGCTTGACCCGCGCCAGGCCGCTGTCGATGACATAGCGGATGCCGGGCACCGTGAGCGAGGTTTCTGCGACGTTGGTGGCCAGGACGATACGGCGCGCCTGGCTGCGTGGCCTGAAAATGCTTTCCTGTTCGGCCTGCGAGAGCCGTGCGTAGAGCGGGAGAATTTCCGAGCCCGCAGGATGGCGCTTGCGCAGGGCTTCGGCCGTCTCCCGGATTTCGCGTTCGCCCGGCAGAAACACCAGAATGTCACCCGGACCATGGCTGGCACATTCATCGGCTGCATCGACGATCGCATCCACCAGATCGCGCTCTTCGTCGCCCGTGAAGCGGTCACGATCCTGCCGCGACGATGGTGAAGGCGCGTTGTCCGGTTCGTCCTCACGGATCGGGCGGTAACGCAGCTCGACCGGGAACAGCCGCCCGGAGACCTCGATGACCGGTGCCTTCTTGCCCTGCGCATCGGCAAAATGCTCGGCAAACCGGCTGGCATCGATGGTTGCAGAGGTGATGATGACTTTGAGGTCGAGACGGCGCGGAAGGATCTGACGCAGATAGCCAAGCAGGAAATCGATGTTCAGACTGCGTTCATGCGCCTCATCAATGATGATCGTGTCGTAGCGCTTGAGCAGGGGATCGCGCTGCGACTCGGCCAGCAAAATGCCGTCTGTCATCAGCTTGATGGCCGAATTCGGCCCCGTGCGGTCGTTGAATCGCACCTGGTAGCCGACCAGCCCGCCCATTTCCGTGCCCAATTCCTGGGCAATACGCTTGGCAACCGAGGTCGCGGCAAGGCGACGAGGCTGGGTATGTCCAATCAGGCGTATCCTGCCTCGTCCCAGTTCGAGACAGATTTTAGGAAGCTGTGTCGTTTTTCCTGAACCGGTCTCGCCACTGACGATGACGACCTGGTTGGCGGCGATCGCGCGTGCGATCTCGTCACGACGAGCGCTGACGGGCAGGTCTTCAGGGTACGTAATCGGCCCGATGACGCGTTCTACAGGCTCGGGCTTGGGCGGGCGCTGGCGCGCCACGCGGGTGGGTTCAGACATCAATTTCCATCCGTTTGGAACGGCATTATAAAATTCAACAAACTTCTCTTCATACAGGACGACATTGCCCATCATGGTTGACCCGGATCCCCCCGAAACAGTCTCCGCTCAAGAAGCGCCCGAATTTGCAGCGGCGCAGTTCGTGCGATGGTTCCGGGAGGTCGCACCCTATGTGCACGCTTTCCGAGGCAAGACCTTCGTCATCGCGTTCGGCGGCGAGCTGGTGCAGGCCGGGGCGCTGAATGCCCTGATCCAGGATATTTCACTGCTGTCCTCGCTGGGTATCCGCCTGGTCCTGGTGCACGGCTCACGCCCCCAGGTGAACGAACAGCTGCACTTGAAAGGGTATAGCCAGCAGTTCGGCCGCGGCATGTCCCCCACCGATGCTGCGGCGCTGGAATGCGCCAAGGAAGCCGCCGGTGAAATCAGGCTGGATATCGAGGCGGCTTTCAGCCAGGGGCTGCCCAATACACCGATGTCCCATTCGCATATGCGGGTGATTTCCGGCAACTTCGTGACGGCACGCCCCACCGGGGTGATCGACGGCATTGATTACAAGCATACCGGTCAGGTTCGCAAGATCGATGTGGATGCACTGAAATTCGCCCTGGGCAGTGATTCTATCGTGCTGCTGTCGCCTCTGGGGTTTTCGCCGACGGGGGACGCCTTCAATCTGGCGATGGAAGACCTGGCCACCAGTGTGGCGGTCGCGCTGCGCGCCGAGAAGCTGGTGTTCCTGTCCGTCAGCCAGGGCGTGATCAGCGCCGACGGGACGGTGGACACGGAACTGGCACGGATCGATGCCGATGGCCTGCTGGCCGAGGGCAATCTGGATGAAGACACCGGATTTTTCCTGCGATATGCCTCGCTGGCCGTCAAGCGGGGCGTGGCACGTGCGCACATGGTGCCGTTCTCGCTGGATGGCGGTGTGCTGCTGGAGATTTTCACCCATGATGGTGTGGGCACCATGGTGGTCGAGGACACGCTGGATGACCTGCGCCACGCCACGCTGGACGATGTGGGGGCCATTCTGAGCCTGATCGAACCGCTGGAAGCCGATGGCACCCTGGTGCCGCGCGGTCGAAG
>JBAZPE010000328.1:0-3999 GCA_041648375.1 Burkholderiaceae bacterium
CGTAGATCTGAATGCGGCCGCTGCCATCCTGGATTGTGGCGAAGCTGGCTTTACCCATGACACGCTTGAGCATCATGCGACCGGCGATCTTCACGACCGTGCCGGCATCGACCAGCGCCTGTTGCTCGGCCTGGTCGTACTGCGCGTGCAGATCGGCAGCACGGGCGTCTGGCTTGAAGTCGTTGGGGTAGGCGACGCCGTCAGTGCGCAGTTTGTCGAGTTTGGCGCGGCGCTCGGCGATCAGGCGGTTTTCGTCGGGGAGGGGCGCGTCTGGCGTGGTCTGGGTCATGTCGGCGTCAGTTGTAGTTGCGAATGTCGTCAATTTCGGTGGCACCGAAGTCGTCGCGATTCAGGTAAAGATGGATGCGGGCGGCGACGTCATCGGCCGAACTCAGCTTGCCTTCGGCATGCAGGGCGGCGAAGCGTGCCTGTGCGGGAAAATGATCCGTGCTCTGGCTGCGCAAGGTGTTCTGCATGCCGGTGTCGACGACCCCGGGCGCCAGGGCGACGGCGCGCACGCCACGGCTGGATTGCTCGACGTTGAGCACCCGCGTGGCCATGTCCAGAGCCGCCTTGGTGGCGCAGTAGACACTCCAGCCTGCAGTCGGCTGCCGGCCTGCGCCCGATGAAATGTTCAGGATGCGGCAGTCACGGCCTTGTTCGGGCAGGCTGGACAGCACGGCGGCGGTCAGGGCAATGGGTGCGCTGACGTTCAGGCCGAAAGCCCGGGTGATCGCTTCAGGGTCGGTCAGGGCCTGCGCCACGTCGACCGGTTCCACGGCACCGGCATTGTTAATCAGGATGACGCGTGATGACGCGGCGGCGATGGCATCAAGGGCCGCCTTCACCGCCGAACCGGCGCCCTCGACCCCGGAGGCTGTCGAAAGATCGGCGTGGATCGAGGAAAGCTGACTGCCGGCCTCGCGGGCGCGTTGGGCCAGGGCGGGCACCGCAGCACGAGTGATGGTGATGACGTGCGCGCCATCATCGAGGTAGCGTAGGGCCAGGGCAAGCCCCAGCCCGCGGGATGCGCCGGTGATGATGACGGTCAGTGGTGTGGCGGAGTTGCCATGCGTGTCGGATGCAGTGACCATGGCTTACACCCCTTGCTTCAGGCTGGCCTGAATGAACGGGTCGAGGTCGCCGTCCAGCACCTTCTGGGTGGCCGAGATTTCCACGTTGGTGCGCAAATCCTTGATGCGGCTGTTGTCCAGCACGTAGGACCGGATCTGATGACCCCAGCCCACATCAGTCTTGGCATCTTCCATTTTTTGCTGCTCGGCCATGCGGTTGTGCATTTCGAGTTCGTACAGCCGCGACTTCAGCATCTGCATGGCTTCGGCCCTGTTGCGATGCTGCGAGCGATCGTTCTGGCACTGCACGACGATACCGGTGGGGGCGTGCGTGATACGAACGGCCGAGTCGGTCTTGTTGATGTGCTGGCCGCCCGCGCCGCTGGCACGATAAGTATCGACACGCAGGTCGGCAGGGTTGATCTCGATCTCGATGGAGTCATCGACTTCCGGATACACGTGCACACTGGCAAAGGAGGTGTGACGCCCACCCGAGGAATCGAAGGGGCTCTTGCGCACGAGGCGGTGCACGCCTGATTCAGTGCGCAGGTAGCCAAAGGCGTACTCGCCTTCGATCTTGATGGTGGCCGATTTGAGCCCGGCGACTTCACCTTCGGATTCTTCCAGGATTTCGGTCTTGAAACCCTTGCGTTCGCAATAGCGTAGGTATTGACGCAGCAGCATCGACGCCCAGTCCTGCGCTTCGGTGCCGCCGGCACCAGCCTGAATATCCATGAAGCAATTCAGTGGATCGGCCGGGTTGTTGAACATGCGCCGAAATTCCAGGCCTTCCAGACGCAGGCCGAAGGCATTGGCATCGACCTCGATGGCTTCCAGCGTGTCGCCGTCGTCGTCGGCCGCGGCCAGATCGAACAATTCCTGGGCATCGGTGACACCACTATGAATGGCGTTGAGAGTCTCGACGACTTCTTCCAGCGCCTTTTTCTCGCGCCCTAGATCCTGGGCGTGTTTGGGGTCATTCCAGACTGCCGGATTCTCCAGCTCGGCATTGACGACGTGCAAGCGCTCGGTCTTGGCATCGTAGTCAAAGATACCCCCGAAGAGCGGCTTCGCGCGCGGCGTAGTCGATGAGGCGGGCAGAGAGTTGGTTCTGGCGTTCGGCTTCCATGGCAAATCCTGAGTCAGTGCAGATAGACAACCTGCCATTTTAGCGTGCCCGGCACAGTTATGCTGTGACGGGTCCGGCGTATTCGATGACAAGCTGGGCTGACACCACGCCGTTCCAGGTATTTTGCTCCAGCCGGTAGGCCACTTCGATGTGTTCGGGCAGCAGCTGGTCGTGGCCGAACCAGATGGCCTCGAACCGCTGATGCCCGCGCTCGAGCTGAAGTTTCAGGTGTTTATTGCCCAGCAACCGCTGATGGCGAACGATGAATTCGTCTCGGAACAGGGGGGCCGCAAAGCCAGCGCCCCACACGTGCTGTGCAATCAGGCCGGCCACCTCGGCGTTGGCATAGCCCGTTTCCAGTGAACCATCCGTTTCCAGCAGGGGCTCGAAGCGCTCGCGGCCGGTGAGTTCGCGCACGGCCAGATCGAAGGCGGGCACGAAGGTGTCGAAATCGGCACGTCCCAGGGTCAGGCCGGCGGCCATGGCGTGGCCCCCGAATTTTCGAATCAGACCAGGGTGGCGTTTGGACACCAGATCCAGGGCATCACGCAGGTGAACGTCCGGAATCGATCGGCCCGAGCCGCGAAGCTCGTCGTCTCCGGCAGGTGCAAAGGCCAGGGTGGGGCGCCAGAATTTTTCCTTGATGCGCGAGGCGACCAGCCCCACTACCCCCTGGTGCCAGCTGTCATCAAACACGCATACCGTCGCGCCCGGTGCGGCCTGCGCGGCCTCCATGGCGGCCAGCGCCTGTTCGCGCATGGTGGTTTCGATCGTGCGCCGATCGCGATTCATGGCGTCAAGCTGGCGTGCGAGATCCAGCGCCTGCGCTTCGTCGTCGGTGGTGAGGCAGTGGATGCCGATGCTCATGTCGGCCAGACGGCCGGCGGCATTGATGCGCGGGCCCAGTGCGAAGCCCAGATCGAAACCGTTGGCTGTTCGGGGTTCCCGGCTGGCCACGGCAAACAGGGCGCGCAGCCCGACCTGCATGCGGCCGGCCCGCATGCGTGCCAGCCCCTGTGAGACGAGCAGGCGGTTGTTGGCGTCCAGCTTCACCACATCGGCCACCGTGCCCAGCGCGACCAGATCGGCCAAGGTGTTCAACGCCGGCCCTTCGGTTGGCCCGTAGACGCCTCGGCGGCGCAGTTCGGCACGCAGGGCGAGCATCATGTAGAAGATCACGCCCACGCCGGCCAAATTCTTGGACGGAAAACCGCAGCCCGGTTGGTTCGGGTTCACGATGGCCAGCGCCTGGGGCAGGGTGTCGCCGGGAAGGTGATGGTCGGTGACCACGACGCCGATGCCCGCCGCATTTGCAGCCGCCACACCTTCGACACTGGCGATGCCGTTGTCCACGGTGAGCAACAGGTCGGGCTTGCCCGACGGGTGCGCAATGGCCAGGTCGACCACTGCCGGAGATAGACCGTAACCGGTCTCGAAGCGATTGGGCACCAGGAAATCAACCACGGCGCCCATCGCGCGCAGGGCACGAATGCCCACCGCGCATGCCGTGGCACCATCACAATCGTAATCGGCGATGATGAGGATGCGCAGGCGATTCTGCAGTGCATCGGCCAGGATGCTGGCTGCCAGATCGATGTGGGTGAGCGAGGCCGGGGGGATGAGGCTGGCCCAGGCCAGTTTGGTCTGGTCAGGATGGGTGACCCCGCGCGCGGCCCACAGCCGGGCGAGCAGGGGGTGAATGCCAGCGTCCGCCAGGGCCGTCGTGCTGGCCGGTTCGGCGCGCCGGGAAATCAAGCGGGGAGTGACCACCAATGCTTCCAGTTCGTTGTGGTTTTC
>JBAZPE010000329.1:0-3966 GCA_041648375.1 Burkholderiaceae bacterium
CACGGGTGGCATGAAACGGCCTACGGCCTTCTGGTCAATGATCGAATAACCGACCTGACCCGGCTGCATCGCCACCAGGCGGCCCCAGATCGCATAACGCTTGGGCCAGAAATCTTCGCCTTCGTCATAGAAGCGCTCGGCTTCGCGATTGACCACCACGCCCAGCGACACGCAGTCGATGCGGGTGCAGATGCCGCCGTCATACAGGGGCGCCCGCGCATCGATGGCCACCATGTGCCCCTGCGAGGGATCGCCGATGGCATCGGCGCCCGCGGCGATCATGTGCTTGAGCAGCACGCCCTGGTTAAAGCGCGTGCCTCGAATCAGGAAACGATCGGCGGGCCATTCACCTCGCTCGTTTTGCCCCCAGGCCTCGCGCAACCATTCGCGGTTCGATTCGAAGCCGCCGGCGGCCAGCACACAGCTGCGCGCTTCGATGCGCTCACCGGCCTCGGTGATGGCGGCCACGAAACGATCGCCGTCCTGTTCGATCGAGGCCACCGGTGTCTCATAGCGGATCTGCACGCCCAGGCGTTCGGCACTGCGGTAATAGGCATTGACCAGCGCTTTGCCGCCGCCCATGAAGAAGGCATTGGTGCGCGCAACGTGCAGGGCGCCCGAGAGCGGCGGCTGGAAATGAACGCCGTGGCTGCGCATCCAGTCACGACAGGTCGACGATTCCCGAATCACCAGGCGTGCCAGATGCTCGTTCGTCACGCCTTGCGTCACTTTGAGCAAATCCTGCCAGAACTCTTCTTCCGGGTAGGCATCGACCAGCACATCCTGTGGCGCGTCGTGCATGCACCGCAGATTGCGCGTATGTTGCGAGTTGCCGCCGCGCCATTGTTTGGGGGCAGCTTCCAGCAACAACACCGACGCGCCCGCTTCGCGTGCCATCAGTGCCGCGCACAGCGCCGCATTGCCGCCGCCGACGACCAATACATCAATCACGAGACTCTCCTATGGGATAGGAGCGACTGTACGGAATCGACCCTTCATTGGAAAGGGCGGTTAAGGCAATAGGTGTTCAGTTTTCGAGAAGGGTTGCGCCGGCCCATTTGCCAGTGGAAACCAGGTGGCGCATGGTGTCGGCGATGACCACGCGGGTCGCCAGGGCCGCCGGCGAGAGCTCATCGTCAGACAGGCTGGCCAACAGATTGCGACGCCCGGCGTGCGCGTCCGAAATGGGGTTGAAGCGCAGATCGGCCGCCAGGTGGCGGGCAATCCCGGCGCCTGGCTGAATGGTGGCGCCCAGCCCAGCGCGCACCGCGTCCATCAGCAGGGCCAGACCATCGATTTCGGCGACGACGCGGGGCTCCAGGCGCACACGTGCGAAGGCCGCCTGTAGCGTGGCCCGCAGGCCGTGGCCGGCGCTGGGCAGGATCAGCGGCACATCGGCCAGCTGGGCGAGTTTCACGCTGATGTCCGGGTCGAACACCGCTTTGGCCGTCGCTGCAATGACGAAAAGCTTTTCGTCCAGCATGGGCACGATGCTCACGCGTTGCGGTGCGTCGGTCTTGAACAGCACCGCCAGATCGAGTTGTCGCGCATGCAGCATGGTGCTCAGATGGCCTGAGAGCGACTCCACCATATGCAGGCGCACATCGGGGTAGCGCTCCTGCATGGCCTGAATGAGGGGCACGCCCAGCACCGAGGCCGTCGTGGGCGCCAGGCCGACGCTGACATGCCCGGACAGACGGGCCTGCTGGGCGGCCAGAATGGCGTCGGCGGCATGACGCAAGGTGAGCTGTGCCTGATGCAGAAAGGCCGTGCCTGCCGCGGTGGGTGTCACGCCAGCGGCGCTGCGCTGCAGCAGCCGGGTGCTCAGCTCGCTCTCCAGGCGGCTGATCTGCTGGCTCAGCGCCGAGGTCACTACGCCCAGTTCGATGGCGGCGCGGCCCATGCTGCGTAGCTCGCACACTTTGACGAAATACCGGAGTTGACGCAGTTCCATATCGGCTCGATCAAGGGGGGTGGCGCTATGGTAGCCCGACGCTCACCTATACTGCGACCACCATGTCGCAGCGACTCTCATCCTTTTTTCGGCAGGCCGCGCGTGCGCTGGGCCTGGTGTGGCGCACCTCGCCTGGCCTGTTCATCGGCCTGGTCGCCGCCACGCTGGTCGCCGGCGTGCTCCCTGCGCTGGCGGCCTGGCTGGGCCAGCGCATCGTGGACGCGGTCGTGGCCGCCATGGCGCTGCACGCTCAGACCGGGCAGGCGCCGCTGTGGCCGGTGCTGCGCTATGTGTTGATGGAGGCCGGCGTGCTGGCCCTGCTGGCCGGTGCCCAGCGTGCCTTGTCCATTCAGCAGTCGCTGCTGCGGGTACAGCTTGGTCAACGCGTAAACGTCCTGATTCTGGAGAAAGCGCAGACGCTTTCCCTGCTGCAGTTCGAGGATTCCGAGTTCTACGACAAGCTGGTGCGGGTGCGCCGCGACGCCTCGACCCGCCCGCTGTCGCTGGTGATGAAATCGCTCGGTCTGGTCCAGAACACGATATCGCTCGCGACCTTCGGGGCGTTGCTGATTCATTTTTCGCCCTGGGCATTGCTGATTCTGGTAGCGGGCGCTTTGCCGGTCTTTCTGGCAGAGGCCCATTTCTCCGGCGATGCCTTCCGCCTGTTCAGCCGCCGCGCGCCTGAAAGCCGCCAGCAGAACTACATCGAAACCCTGCTGACCAATGAAAGTCATATCAAGGAAGTGAAGCTGTTCGGCTTTGCCCCCATCCTTGTCCAGCGCTATCGCGATACCTTCGAGCGCCTGTATGCCGAAGATCGCCGCCTGACCTTGCGGCGCGACGGGTGGGGCTTCGTGTTGGGCCTGCTGGGCACGGCCGCCTTTTATGGTGCCTATGCGTGGGTGGTGCTCGATACGGTCAACGGGGCGACCACGCTGGGCCAGATGACCATGTATCTGGTCCTGTTCAAGCAGGGCCAGACTGCCATCAGCAACAGCCTGACGGCCATCAGCGGGCTGTATGAAGACGGGCTGTACCTCACGAATCTCTATGAATATCTCGAGCAGCCGGTCACGCCATCGCGCGGCACGGCCACACGAGGCGTCATCCCTGGTGATGGGTTACGGTGCGAGGGGCTATCGTTCAGGTATCCCGGCATGTCCACCGATGCGCTGCACGCCATCGATCTGCACGTCGCACCTGGGCAGAGCCTGGCCATCGTCGGTGAAAACGGTTCGGGCAAAACCACGCTGATCAAGCTGTTGACTCGGTTGTATGCACCCACCGCCGGCCGCGTTCTGTTGGATGGCACTGACGTCCAGGACTGGGACGAAGCAACACTGCATGGCCGAATCGGCGTCATTTTTCAGGATTTCATTCGTTATCAGATGACGGTGGGCGAAAACCTGGGGGTCGGCGATGTCGGCGCCTTCGACGATCCCGCCCGCTGGGCGCGGGCGGCTCAGCAGGGCACCGCTGCAGACTTCATCGAACGGCTGGAAAAAGGGTATGGCACGCAACTGGGGCGCTGGTTCGCCGGCGGTCAGGAGTTGTCCGGCGGGCAATGGCAGAAAATTGCGCTATCACGTGCCTATATGCGGGAGCGGGCCGATATCCTGATTCTCGATGAGCCCACCGCGGCGCTAGATGCCGGCGCAGAAGCTGCCGTGTTCGAGCATTTTCGCGCCCATGCCAAGGCCAGGATGACATTGCTCATCTCGCACCGGTTCTCCAGTGTGCGCAACGCCGACCACATCATCGTGTTGGAGCGGGGCCACATTATCGAGCGCGGCAGTCATGCTGAGCTCATGGCCCTGGCGGGGCACTATGCACGGCTGTTCGAACTGCAGGCGCTGGGCTATCGGGCTTAAGCAGCTCGCTGGGAAGGCATCACGGTGGACACTGTCTGTTTCAGTGCCGCAAGCGTGTACGGTTTGCGCAGCAGGGCGATGTGAGGATCTGGATTGTCGTTGGCCTCGGCGAACTGAGCGCTGAAGCCCGTCACGAAAATG
>JBAZPE010000330.1:0-3964 GCA_041648375.1 Burkholderiaceae bacterium
CGCCGTTACGCTGGACCAGACTTACACCACGCCAGACCAGGCACACGCCATGATGGAACCGCACGCGTCCATGGCGTCGTGGGAGGGTGATGCACTCACTCTGTGGACCGCGAACCAGATGGTCGATTGGGGCCGTACGGATGTGGCCAAGACGCTCGGGATGCCGGTCGAAAAGGTGCGCCTGATGTCGCCCTACATCGGCGGTGGCTTCGGCGGGAAACTCTTCCTGCGTGCAGAGGCATTGCTCGCCGCACTCGGTGCGCGCGCTGCCAAACGCACCGTGAAGGTGGCCTTGCAGCGCCCGCTGATGTTCAACAACACCACGCATCGCCCGGCCACCATTCAACGTATTCGGATTGGCGCGGGCACTGATGGCAAGATCACCGCGATCGGCCACGAAAGCTGGTCGGGCGATCTGCCCGGCGGTCAGCCAGAAACCGCGACGCAGCAAACGCGTCTGCTGTATGCCGGTGCCAACCGCATGACGACATTGCGCCTGGCCGTGCTGGATCTCCCGGAAGGCAATGCCATGCGCGCTCCGGGTGAGGCGCCCGGCTTGATGGCGCTGGAAATCGCCATGGACGAAATGGCGCAGAAGCTGGGTCTGGACCCGATCGAGTTCCGCATTCTCAATGACACGCAGGTCGATCCCGAGAACCCCGAACGCAAGTTTTCGAAACGGCAACTTGTTCAGTGCCTGCGCACTGGTGCGGAGAAGTTCGGTTGGCAGAATCGTGCCACGCGCCCGGGCGAGCGCCGTGACGGTCGTTGGCTGATTGGCATGGGGGTAGCCGCCGCGTTCCGCAACAATCTGGTGATGAAGTCCGGTGCGCGCCTGCGTCTGAGCCCCGAGGGTCATGTGACGGTGGAAACTGATATGACCGATATCGGCACTGGGTCTTACACCATCATTGCGCAGACCGCCGCTGAAATGATGGGTGTGCCGCTGGACCGTGTCACGGTTCGCCTGGGTGATTCGTCTTTTCCGGTGTCGGCTGGCTCAGGTGGGCAGTGGGGCGCGAATAGCTCGACGGCCGGTGTGTATGCGGCCTGCATGAAGCTGCGTGAAACCGTCGCGCAGCGCCTGGGTATGACGGGTGAGGATCTGGCGTTTGCCGACGGCATGGTGCGCGACGCGAAGGGGCAGACCAAGGCCCTGGCAGATGCGGCAACAGGCGGCGAAATCGTCGTTGAGGACGCCATGGATTTCGGTGATCTGACCAAGAAGTTCCAGCAATCGACATTCGGCGCGCACTTCGTTGAAGTGGGTGTGGACGAGGTGACGGGCGAGACGCGCGTGCGCCGCATGCTGGCCGTGTGTGCGGCAGGCCGTATCCTGAACCCCAAAACGGCGCGCAGCCAGGTCATCGGGGCGATGACCATGGGCGTAGGCGCTGCATTGATGGAAGACCTGGCGATCGACCATCGCGTGGGTTACTTCGTGAACCACGATCTGGCCGGTTATGAAGTGCCGGTGCATGCCGATATCCCGCAGCAGGAGGTCATTTTCCTGGATGAGACCGACCCGATGTCCTCGCCCATGAAGGCCAAGGGCGTGGGCGAACTCGGTATCTGCGGGGTGAGTGCCGCCATTGCGAATGCCATTCAGAACGCGACGGGCGTGCGCGTGCGTGACTACCCGGTCACGCTGGACAAGTTGCTGGACAAGATGCCGGCCCTGCAGACCGCTTAACTGGGCTTGCGACGGTACAGCAGCGAAATCTTTGCGAAGGCGACCTGCAGTTCCTGGGTGCTCCCCTGAAATACCAGGGGACGCCCACGCTTGGTAAACACGACCAGGCGTTTGGAGGCCAGCAACGGGACGAATTTGGCGAACTGAATGTCGCTCCACTCGACCTCACGCCGCATGATCCACGTTTGTGTCAGGCCGCGATTCGAGATGGTAGTGATTGATCGCTGCATGTAGAAGGCGACTACGGCCAGGCCGAAGAAGCAGAACAGCACGATCAGGCCCATGGTGGTCAGCGTGACATCACTGGTCTGCATCCCCAGCGTGCGCACGATCTGGATGGCCATGACGACCACCACGATCCACGCCACGATCTTGACCCATCCCGGCCAGGCGGGACCGGAAATCGGCAGAGGGCCGATCTCGGCGACAAGCTGGGCGTGTTCTTCGGTGGTCGGGGCGGCGAAAGGGCTGGGCATGGGGCTCGTATTAAAAGAAGTCGTTGAGAATCACGCAGCGCGCTTGGCGGCCATCGCGTTGCCGACACGGCTGGATTTGCGACCCAACTTGTCGGCCATCCACAGACCGGTATCCACGGCGGCATCGAAATCCACACCGGTGTCGATATCCAGGCCGCGCAGCATATACAGCACGTCTTCGGTTGCGACGTTGCCCGTGGCGCCCTTGGCGTAAGGGCAGCCGCCCAGCCCTGCGACCGAGGTGTGCACGATGCTGATGCCGCTTTGCAAGGCGGCCAGAATGTTCGACAGCGCCTGACCGTAGGTGTCGTGGAAGTGGGCGGAAATATGGCGGGGGTCGACATGCTCGATGACGGCGCCCATCACGCGTTGCACCTGTGCGGGCGTGCCCACGCCTATCGTGTCGGCAACGTCGATCTCGTCACATCCCAGCGCCATCAGTTTGCGCGCGACATCGACCACGGCCTGCGCGGGTACCTCGCCCTGGTAGGGGCACCCCAGCGCACAACTGATCGCCCCGCGCAGGCGCACACCTGCCGCCCGGGCCGCATGGGCAACCGGTTCGAAGCGCTCCAATGACTCGGCGATCGAACAGTTGATGTTGCGCTGTGAAAACGCTTCGCTGGCGGCACCGAAGATGACCACCTCGTCAGCCCCTGCGGCCATGGCGGCTTCGAACCCCTTCATGTTGGGCACCAGCACCGAATAGATCAGGGCAGGATTGCGGGTGATGCCGGCCATCACCTGCGCGCTGTCAGCCATTTGCGGAACCCACTTGGGCGATACGAACGAAGCAGCCTCGATGTTGGGAAAGCCTGCAGCCGTCAGCCGGTTCACCAGTTCGATTTTGGTGTCCGTCGACACGATCTGCTGTTCGTTCTGCAGGCCATCCCGGGGCGAGACTTCGACAATTTTCACGTAATCGGGCAGGTTCATGAGGTCTCCTCAGTGTTTCTCGTATCCCGCATAGTAGCGCTGCACGCGTTGATAGCGCCCATCGTCCAGACGACGCACGGTGCCTGCGAGCTCCAGCGAGAGCAGTTGGCAGGCCAGTGTTGCGGCGTCCAGCGCGGTGTGGGCAAGCAAGGCATCCAGCCCGACAGGATCGTAGCCGAGGGCATTCAGAAGCGGGCAGGGCGGAGGTGGGGCCTTGGCGTCGGCGCAGTCGGCGGACTCGATGGGATCGATGGGATCGATGGAATAGATGGAGTCGGTGGAGTCGGTGGAATCGGTGGAATTCTCGGAATCCACGGAATCCACGGAATCCACGGAATCCACGGAATCGACGGAATCGACGGAATCGACGGAATTGGTGGCGGCCCTTGTCGCACGCGCATCAGGGGATGACGAGCGGGGGCGCGGGGCCCGGTGCGCACGCACGGACGGTTCACCCGGCAGCGTGGCCTGACGAGGCTGCTGAAACTCAGCGAACTCGGCAAGAATGTCGTCGGTGGTTTCCACCAGCTTGGCACCCTGGCGAATCAGATCGTGGCAGCCGCGTGCCAGCGGTGCATGGATGGAGCCGGGCAGCGCGAACACCTCCCGACCGGTTTCGTTGGCCAGCCGCGCCGTGATCAGGGAACCGCTCTTGGCCGCTGCCTCCACGATCAGGACACCGCGGGCCAGCCCGGCAACGATGCGGTTGCGTCGCGGGAAATGGTGCGGGCGTGCGGGCATGCTCAGCGGAAATTCCGACACCAGCGCCCCGTGCTGGCGAATGCGTGCCGCCAGCGCGGCATGCTGGGGCGGGTAAACCTGATCCAGGCCGGTTCCGGTGACGGCGATCGTGCCTGCC
>JBAZPE010000331.1:0-3961 GCA_041648375.1 Burkholderiaceae bacterium
GATGTTCGCGCCCCACAAGATCGTGAACTTCCCGATGGGCAACACGGGCACGCAGATGGGCGGTTGGTACCGTCGCGAGATCAAGACCGTCGAGGACCTGAAGGGCCTGAAGATGCGCACCGCTGGTTTTGCCGGTGAAGTGCTCTCGCGCATGGGCGTGGTGCCTCAGCAAATCGCTGGTGGTGATATTTATCCCTCGCTGGAAAAGGGTACGCTGGATGCCGTCGAGTTCGTCGGTCCTTACGACGACGAGAAGCTCGGCTTCAACAAGGTGGCCAAGTACTACTATTTCCCGGGTTGGTGGGAAGGTGGTCCCCAGGTCTCGCTTTATGTGCATGACGCGGCCCTGCAAGGACTGCCCAAGCACTACCAGGCCATCGTCGAAGCGGCCAGCCGCGTAGCGCACGTTTCCATGACCTCGCGCTACGACGCGCTGAACGGGCCCGCCTTGCGTCGCCTGGTGGCCGGAGGCGCTGAGCTGCGCGCTTTCCCGCGCGAAGTGATGGATGCCTCGTTTGCTGCGGCGAACACGGTGTACAAGGAATTCTGCGACCGTGATCCGAAGTTCAAGGCCATGTTCGACAACTACATGGCGTTCCGCGACGAAGTGGTGCCATGGTTCCGCGTGGCCGAAGGTTCGTACGACCAGTTCCTGGGCAATGCCCTGGCGTCGCGCCGCAAGTAATGATTGTGCTGCCGCGGTGGTCACGTCCATGTGAGCGCCGCCAGGCACATGCGGCAGGGGCCTTCGGGCCCCTTTTTTCATGCGTTGTTTACAAGACACACGTGCCCTGCGTCGCCGCGCGGGACCGTCGGCCAGTCCCAGGCCGAGATGCACGCCAGGCTATTTCCCATTTCGGAAATCTGTGCTATGGTTGTGGGCTTGCCTTTTTGCGCGCATTTCATAGAAAAAGCGTACCAAGAAAGCGAGTTTTACGGGTACGGGCGGGTATGCATAACGTCTAGACCCTTTATTCATTCATATTTAGGAACCATCATGAAGACATTTGTGGCCAAGCCGCATGAAGTCACGCGTGACTGGTTTGTGATCGACGCCAAGGACAAAATCCTCGGTCGTGTGGCCAGCGAAGTCGCACACCGCCTGCGTGGCAAGCACAAACCCGAATTCACGCCGCACGTTGACACGGGCGACTACATCATCATCATCAACGCGTCCGATATCGTTGTGTCGGGTAACAAGTCGCATGACAAGAAGTACTTCCGTCATACTGGCTACCCCGGCGGTATTCGCGAAACGAACTTCGAGAAAATGCAAGCGCGTTTTCCCGGCCGTGCCATCCAGAAGGCCGTCAAGGGCATGCTGCCCAAGGGTCCTCTGGGCTACGCCATGATCAAGAAGCTCAAGGTGTACGCCGGCGCCGAACATCCCCATACCGCCCAGCAGCCCAAGCCGCTGGAACTCTAAGGAAACGCCATGATCGGTAATTGGAATTACGGAACTGGGCGTCGCAAAACTTCGGTAGCGCGCGTGTTCCTCAAGAAAGGTACGGGCAAGATCGTTGTCAACGGTAAAGTCGTTGACGAGTTCTTCGCTCGCGAAACGGGTCGCATGATCGTGCGTCAACCCCTCGAACTGACTAACCACCTCGAATCGTTCGACATCAAAGTCAACGTTCACGGTGGTGGCGAAACCGGCCAGGCCGGCGCCATCCGTCACGGCATCACCCGTGCACTGATCGACTACGACGCCGCGCTCAAGCCGCAGCTCTCGCAAGCCGGTTACGTCACCCGTGACGCCCGTGAAGTCGAGCGTAAAAAGGTCGGTCTGCGTAAAGCTCGCCGCGCCAAGCAGTTCAGCAAGCGCTAATCACACCGCGTTATTGCTTCCCAAAACGGCCGCTGCGAAGCGGCCGTTTTGCATGGTGGCGCGGCGCGTGAGGTATCAAGCGACATTGCACTGCGCAAGATACAATTCAGGAAAGCTCGTCGGGCGCAACGCGCTAGACAAGCATGTTCGTGCAGTGATCTATTCATCTTTCAGGTGGCGATATCCATGGTTCAAACATCTCAGGCACGCATCAAGGTCGGTATTGTCGGTGGCACCGGTTACACGGGCGTCGAACTGTTGCGTCTGTTGTCGCAGCACCCCCATGTCGAACTGACGGCCATTACCTCCCGAAAAGAAGAGGGCATGCCGGTCGCCGAGATGTACCCCAACCTGCGTGGGCACGTGTCGCTGGCATTCACCACGCCTGAGAAGGCCAAGCTGGACCAGTGCGATGTCGTGTTCTTTGCCACGCCGCACGGTGTCGCCATGGCGCAGGCCGAGGCTTTGCTGGCCGCTGGCGTGAAGATCATCGATCTGGCGGCAGACTTCCGCCTGGCCGATATTGCGGTGTTCGAGAAGTGGTACAAAATGCCGCATGCCTGCCCGGACATCCTGGCCGAATCGGCCTATGGTCTGGTCGAGGTCAATCGCGATGCCATCGCTCAAGCGCGTGTGGTGGGCAACCCTGGCTGCTATCCCACTACGGTGATCCTGGGGCTGGCGCCGCTGGTCGAAAACGGCGCGAAGCTTGTGGACACCACCCACATCATTGCCGACTGCAAGTCGGGCGTGTCCGGGGCCGGACGCAAGGCCGAGGTCTCCACACTGTTCTCCGAGTCCAGCGATAACTTCAAGGCCTATGGGGTGTCGGGTCACCGCCATCACCCGGAGATCCATGCGCAACTGAACAAGATCGCCGGTCAGGAGATCGGTTTCACGTTCGTGCCGCACCTGGTTCCCATGATTCGCGGCATGTTCTCCACGATCTACGCGCGCATCCTGCCTGAAGCCTTGGATACCGATTTTCAGGCGCTGTTCGAGTCGCGTTATGCCGACGAACCGTTCGTGGACGTCATGCCGGCGGGCAGCCTGCCTGAAACGCGTTCCGTGCGTGGCTCGAATCAATTGCGCATCAGCGTGCATCGTCCGGGCAACGGCGATCAACTGGTGGTGCTGGTCATCCAGGACAATCTGGTCAAAGGTGCGTCGGGGCAGGCCGTGCAGAACATGAATCTGCTGTTCGGTTTGCCTGAAACCACAGGGCTCAAGCATGTTGCCCTGCTGCCTTAACGCTTTTGTTCATTGAGCATGGTCAGTCGAGGTCCCGCACGTGTGATGGCCATTCTTGTTGTCGCGCTCGTGGGCGCGGCAATGGGTTATGGCATTGCGCTCTTGGGTTGGGGGCCGATCAAGGATGATCAGGCGCACTTGATGGCGTTGCTCGATGAGCAGCGCAAGGCGCTCGATGCCACGGTGGTGGATCAGGCACGCGCGGTTCAGGCATTAAGTGCGGCGCAGGCTACCCTGCGCGCTGAGCGAGACCGTCGCGAAGGCGAGCGGCTGGTCGAATCTGCCACGCGACAGGGGCTGGAGCGCAATGTGCACGCGCGCGACGCCGAGCTTGCCAGTCTGCGTGCGCAGATCGCTTTTTATGAGCAGTTGCTGCCATCCGGCCCGCCCGGCACGGTGTCCATTCGCGGCTTCACCGTCGAGTCGGCGCCTGAGCTTCTGCGCTACCGTGTACTGCTGATGCGCAGTGGTCGACCCTCCGGCGATGCGTTCGAAGGCCGGCTGCAGTTCGTCGCTGAAGGTGTGCAGGATGGCGAGACGCGTACGGTGAACCTCGAGCCGCTGGTGGTGTCTGAATCTGCATCGACCGAACCGCTTCAGGAAAAGGACGGCCAGGCGCCTGCCCAGCCCGATGCCAATGACACGCTGGCCGTGTCATTCGTGCAATATCAGCGCAGCCAGGGCCTGTTGGCGGTGCCCAAGGATTTTCAGGTGCGCGCCGTGACGCTGAATGTGCTGGAAGGAAATGTGGTTCGCGCCAGCCGTCAGATCGAGCCTTAGTTTTTATTTCTCGCCCGTTGGGCTATATTGAACGTATACAGGGCGTTATTGCGCCCGGATCGAATGGCGTTTCACGCCAGGAGTACTGAAATGAATGCATTG
>JBAZPE010000332.1:0-3950 GCA_041648375.1 Burkholderiaceae bacterium
ATCAAGCGCACTGCGCATGACGATGCGCGCTCTTCCGAGCAAAAAAGCAACGAATAGGGGAAAACCCTAAACTTTCCTTGAAGCGATCTAGGGTTTTCCCTATAATGGTTATACCCGATAGCCAAACGCACCTGGAGAGCACCATGACCACCGCCACTTTCAACACCGCCCGCCTGACCGATTCGATGGAACGCGACATGCTGCGCAACGCCCTGGACGCGCAAAACGCGCTGCGCCCCGTTGCTGCCCTGAAGACCGCTGGCCACGCCGTCATCAACGCCGTGCGCGCTGTATTCGAATTCGCAAACGATGTCAGCAACGCCATGGACGACGCCCGCTCGCGCAGCGCTCGTTTTTCCGGCGCGCAGTGGTAAGCATCACTCGGTCTGCCCGCTAGGCAGTCCATCGAGTCCCGGTTGATTCCACCCGTTCCTTTCGGGCGAGAAAAGCCGATCAGTACAAGCTGAGAGAAGCCTGCATCAATTGGATGCAGGCTTTTTTGTATTCAGTGCGCACGACCCGATCAATTGGCCTTTTTCAGAAGCGCCTTCAGCATGCCAAGCCGCTCTTTCGGGCTCAGCGTGCGAGAGGCATCGTCCTCGTCAACCTTGACGTCGGCCAACCCCATCTCCTCTATAAATCGGGATGGCTCGCGCACCAGGTCTTCCCGTGCACGGCGCCTCTTCTTGCACCAGCTCAGATGCAGACTGCGTTGTGCACGCGTAATCCCCACATACATCAGGCGACGTTCCTCCTGGATGCGACCAGCCAGTGATTCCGCGGCTCGCGCCGGATCGCCCTGTTCGTCGTCCTTGCCCAGATGCGGCAGCAGCCCCTCTTCCACACCGGCCAGGAACACATGGGGATATTCCAGCCCCTTGGACGCGTGCAGGGTCGAGAGCTTCACGGCATCAGGCTCGTCTTCTTCGCCCCGCTCCAGCATGGTCACCAGCGCCACGTGCTGTACGAGCTCGAATAACGACATGCCGTCATCGGCCGCCTTGCGCTTGAGCCAGCTCACCAGCTCCATGACGTTCTGCCACCGTGTCTGGGCAGGTTTCTCGTCCAGGGTGTCGTACAAATAACGTTCGTATTGAATGGTTCCCAGAATGTCGTCGAGCAACACATCGGCCGCCTCTGTCTGTACCGGAGCCGTGTGCGCCGATTCGGTGGCGAACAACTCCTGGCGTACGGGCCGTGTGGGGTCATTGGCCGACCGCTCGCGGCCGGCGCGCCACTGCGCACGCTGAATGAACTCGGCGAACGTGCGCAATGGTTCGAGTTGGCGAGGCGACAGAATGGCCTCAACCTCTTCGTCGAAGACGGCATGAAATAATGGCTTCTCGTGCGTAGCGGCGTAAGTACCCAACGCCTGGAGCGTGGCCTGCCCGATGCCTCGGCGCGGCGTGGTGGCAGCACGGATGAAGGCCGGGTCGTCGCTATCATTGGCAATCAGGCGCATGTAGGACAACACGTCACGGATCTCGGTCTTATCAAAGAAACTCTGACCACCCGAGATCGTGTAGGGGATTTTGAGCGTGCGCAGCGCCTGCTCGATCACTCTTGCCTGGTGATTGCCGCGGTACAGGATGGCGTAATCCTTCCACTGGCCCTGACGCTCGAAGCGAGCGGCTGAAATCCGCATGCCCAGTGTCTCGGCTTCTGCCTCATCTCCGTCCATGGCGGTAACCGTAATGGGCTCACCCACCCCAAGCTCGGACCACAATTTCTTTTCGAACAGCTTGGGGTTGCGACCGATCACATTGTTGGCAGCAGCAAGAATACGTTGGGCAGAGCGGTAGTTCTGTTCAAGCTTGATCAGCTTGAGATTCGGATAATCCGTGGTCAGGCGCGCCAGATTCTCCATCGTGGCACCGCGCCAGGCATAAATCGCCTGATCATCGTCGCCCACTGCCGTGAGCATGGCGCGGCTGCCGCTGAGCAACTGCACCAGCCGATACTGACAGACATTGGTGTCCTGGTATTCGTCAACGAGCAGATAACGCACGCGATTCTGCCACCGCGTACGGACCTCCTCGTTGGCCTCCAGAATTTCCGCCGGCAGTCGGATCAGATCGTCGAAATCGACGGCCTGATAAGCAGCCAAGGTCGCTGCGTAGCTTCGATACAGGTGTGCAGCCTCGACCTCACTGGGCGTGGCCGCTTCGTGTGCAGCCTGATCGGGGCCGATCAGGCCATTTTTCCACAGCGAAATCGTCTGCTGCACCGATCGAAGACGCCCCTTGTCCGTAGTGGCCAGCAATTCTTGAAAAATGGCCATCACATCATCGGAATCCAGAATCGAGAACTGGGGTTTGAGTTGCGCGTGACGTGACTCCTCGCGCAGGAATCGCACCCCCAGCGCGTGGAAAGTGCTGATCGTCAGCCCCTTTGCCAATTTCTTGTCCACCAGCGTGGCGACCCGCTCCCCCATCTCGCGCGCGGCCTTGTTGGTGAAGGTCAGCGCCACGACATTGCGCCCCATGTATCCACACTCACGCAGCAAATAAGCAATCTTTTGCGTGATCACGCGCGTCTTTCCGCTGCCCGCGCCAGCCAGTACCAGGCACGGCCCGTCCAGATACAGTGTGGCCTCGCGCTGGGCGGGATTCATGCCCGCGCCGATGGGGGTGTCAGATTTCAAGGGGATCGATCTCCAGTTGCCAACGCACTTTGGACACTTCGGGAAGCTGGGGCAAATGCTGCGACCAGAGCGATAGAAAAACCTGCAATGCCCGACGCTGTGTACTTTCGAGCAGCAGTTGCGCACGGTCGATATTGGCCACACGCACCACGCGTAGCGGCACGGGATCGTAAAGGGTGACTGCTGCTGCGATATCGGTCCCGACCTGCTCGGCGCACGCTCGGGCAGCCTGCAGGAATGCAACCGCCACGCTCAACTCGCGCGCTTCGGCGGTGAGCAGGGCCTGGAACGCAAACGGGGGCAGCCCGGTTTCTTCGCGCTCGCGCAAGGCGTGACGGGCAAACCCGCTGTAGTCATGACGTATCAGCGCCTGATAGACGGCCTGCTCGGGATAGCCTGTCTGCACCAGTACTTCACCGCCCGCTGCATGCCGACCTGCGCGGCCGCCCACCTGCATCATCTGCGCGAACAGCCGCTCGGGCGCACGGAAATCGTGGGCAAACAGCATGGCGTCTGCGTTGAGTACGCCCACCAGCCCCAACCTGGAAAAGTCATGTCCCTTGGCCACCATTTGCGTGCCTACCAGAATATCGACCTCACCGGCATGCACGCTATCAAAAAGCACCTGTGCGCTGCCCTTGCGCCGCGTGCTGTCGGCATCGATGCGAAGAATGCGAGCCTGCGGGAAAAGCTCGGCAAGCCGCTCCTCCACGCGCTGCGTGCCGCGTCCCATGGGATGCAGATCCTGATCACCGCATTCAGGACACGCTCGGGGCACCCGAGCCTGATACCCGCAATGATGACAATGCAGGGTGTTGCGCGTGCCTGCGCCACGATGCAGCACGGTGAACGCCGAACATCTCGGACAGTTCGATACCCAGCCACACGAGCCGCATTGCAGCACAGGCGAATAGCCACGTCGGTTCAGAAACACCAGTGACTGCTGGCCGGCATCGAGCCGCTCGCCGATGGCGGCAATCAGGTGTGGGCTCAACCCGTGCTCGAGCTTGAGCCTGCGGGTGTCCACCAGGCGAATGGCAGGCAGATGCGCCGTACGCGCACGTGTGCTGAGCGTGAGGCGGGTGTAGTGGCCACGCTCAGCGTTCAGCCATGTCTCCAGCGAGGGCGTTGCTGAACCCAGCACCACTGGTATATTCCGGTCGCGCGCGCGCCAGACGGCCAGATCACGCGCCGAATACCGCAACCCATCCTGCTGCTTGTAGGATGTGTCGTGCTCCTCATCGACGATGATGAGGCCGATCTCGGGCATATCGGCAAAGATGGACATCCGCGTGCCGACCAGCAT
>JBAZPE010000333.1:0-3944 GCA_041648375.1 Burkholderiaceae bacterium
CGACGGGTGGGCGGTGTCATGAGCGGAGGCATCACAGAGAAAACAGTGCCCAAGTGTAGCAACCTGCATCGCGTCGTCGCGGTCGCCTGGCGGCTCGATCAAACATGAAACCAGGCGCGCCTGCGCTGACACGCCCGCTCAGGCACGCGTGTTGCGGCGCAACATTGTTTTTGTTGTAATGGCTCATACGTCTCAAGGAGCAGGACTCGTGGCATCGTCAGCAGACATCGGCAACACACCCCCAGCGACTGACCCCTGGACCCAGGCGTATGCCTACGGACTGGACGCCTGGCAGCGCAGCGTGCTGTATCTGGACGTCATGCGACAGCGCGGCAACCAGTACCTCGAGCACATGTCGCAGACCGCGCCCAACGTACTGAGCATGTCCTATTCGCTGGTAATGGACGGGCGCACGCTGCCGCGTCCCGTGAACTACGGGCTGCTGCGCATCGATCCGCCCGAGGGTGTGGCCATCGACCCGCTCAAGCGCCCCTTCCTGGTGGTGGACCCGCGCGCCGGCCATGGGCCGGGCATCGGCGGGTTCAAACCGGAAAGTGAGATCGGTGTGGCCGTGCGGGCTGGCCACCCCTGCTATTTCGCGACCTTCCTGCCTGAACCGATGCCGACGCAGACGGTCGAAGATGTGATGCGCGCCGAGGCGCGTTTTCTGGAAGAAATCATCAGCCTGCACCCCGAGGCCGAGGGCAAGCCGGTGGTGGTGGGCAACTGCCAGGCCGGCTGGCAGATCATGATGACGGCGGCCATGCGTCCGGAACTGTTCGGGCCGATCATCATCGCAGGTGCCCCCCTGTCGTATTGGGCCGGGTGGCGCGGGAAGAATCCGATGCGTTATGCCGGTGGTCTGCTGGGCGGCAGCTGGATGACGGCGATGGCCAGTGACCTGGGTGCAGGCACCTTCGACGGCGCCTGGCTGGTGCAGAATTTCGAGAATCTGAATCCGGCCAACACGCTTTGGGCCAAGCAGTACAACCTGTACGCCAATGTGGATACCGAAGCGCAACGTTATCTGAGCTTCGAAAAATGGTGGGGCGGCCATGTGTTCCTGAACGAACCGGAAATCCAGTACATCGTGGATAACCTGTTCGTGGGCAATCGGCTGTCCACGGGCGGTCTGGTCACCAGTGACGGCATCCGCATCGACCTGCGCAACATCCGCTCGCCTATCATCGTGTTTTGCTCGAAGGGCGACAACATCACGCCACCCCCGCAGGCACTGGGTTGGATCACCGACCTGTATGAGGACGACGACCAGGTGCGTGCGCACGGGCAAACCATTGTCTATGCGGTGCATGAGACCATCGGGCACCTGGGCATCTTTGTCTCCGGCAGCGTGGCACGCAAGGAGCACCAGGAGTTCACGTCCAACATCGACATGATCGACGTGTTGCCACCCGGCCTGTATCAGGCGGAAATCGCCGACAAGACCGAGGACACACTGAATTCGGATCTCGCATCGGGTGACTACGTGATGTCGTTCGCACGACGTCACATCGAGGACGTGCGGGCCATCGTCGAACCCGAACCCGAGGACGACAAGCGCTTTGCTGCCGTGGCGCGGGCCAGTGACATCAACCTCGGGCTGTATCGCAGTTTCGTGCAGCCCTGGGTACGCGCCATGGTGACGCCGGAACTGGCGCGCTGGATGCAGCGCATGCATCCCCTGCGCCTGACTTACGAAATGATCTCGGACAGCAACCCGCTGGTCGCACCGATCAAGGACGTGGCCGACCGCGTGCGCCAGGCCCGCCAGCCGGTGGACGCAGACAACCCCATGGCCATCGCCGAACGACAGGCCAGCACGGCGCTGGAATCGACCCTGGATAACTGGCGCATCCTGCGTGACGATGCCCAGGAGCAGCTGTTCATGAGCCTGTATGGCTCGCCTATCGTTCAGGACATCACCGGCCTGGGTGGGCATGACCAGCGTGCGCGTGCGCGCCCCGGCATCTCGCCGGAGCATCGTCAGTTCATGGCCGAACGCAGCAAGACGCTGCGTGAGGGCATGGCGACCGGTGGCGTGCGCGAGGCGGCGATCCGCATGCTGCTGGGCGTGACCAGCGCAGTGGGCGAGGTCGATGAACGCAGTTATGCCGTCATTCGACGCATGCGTGCCGAAAAGGATGATCTGCTGGGTTTGCAGACGTTCAAGGACATCGTGCGCGACCAGGCCTTGATGATGACGCTCGATGCCGAAGCCGCGGTGGCAGCCATGCCCAAGATGCTCGAGGGCGCGTCGGCCCAGGACATCCGCCGGGCCGCGCGGGATATCGAAGAAGTGTTGGGGGCCGCTGGACCGCTCTCGGACAGCGCCTGCGCAAAACTCGAAGAAATGAAAACGATCTTCGATCGTGCAGCCAAGCTTGCGGACAAGGCGGGCCATAGCCGCAAGGCGGCAACACCGCGCAAGCGCAGTGCGCCGGGCAAGGCCAGCACAGCATCCGGCGGGTCCATTGCCGAACCCGATGCACAACTGGTTGTGGACCCCGCGCAAGCCCTGACCCACGGGGCCTCGGCCGGTGAACTTAGCGCATTGACGCCCACGACCCGGGGACCGGTGGAGTCTGCGGTACCGGTGGGTCACGCCACGCCCGCGGACAAGCGCAAGCGCACGGCACCTCGACCTGCCCAACAGGCTGCACCGGCAAAGCAAAGCGCAGCCCGAACGCCGGTGAAGAAGCGCCTGGTTGCAGCGGCTGCGAAAAAAAACACTGTCGCAGCGCCCGCGAACACTAGCGCAGCCCGTGCACCGGCGAAAAAGAGCCTGGTTGCAGCGGCTGCGAAAAAAAACACTGTCGCAGCGCCTGCGAAAACAAGCGCAGCCCGAGCGCCGGCGAAGAAACGTCCGGTCTCGACCAGGTCCCGGTAACTAAGCTACGCCTCGGAGGCCAGCCTGTGCACGGGGGCATTGGCGATTCCCCTGTGAATAGCCGCAGCCTGCGGCGCGGGCTGCTCCTGGCAAAACTGCTCGGCGCACTGGACTACCTGCTCCATCTGATGGGCCAGCGTTTCAGCATCGCAGTGCGCGATCGACTGACGATTCCACACCAGCCATTGCTGCGTGGTGTCGTCCAGTCCAATGATCGGGCTGAGCGCGTCGGGGCCAAACGCGTTGTGGGCGTTGACCATCGTGGCGTTGACCTGACGACGCGACTCAATGAAGGTGAACATCAACATATGGTTTTGAGGTTGCTCGGTCACGTGCACCGCGTGCCCTCCCACAGTGACGCTTTGCAGATCGTCCGCAGCAGGAGGAGCCAGGCCGAGCGTGGACCAGAGTTGCGCGACGGCATCGGCAAAATTCAAGTTCATGGCGTGCATACCCATCAATGGTGTGAGGTGGCCACCGCGCTCAGAGATGGGTCATATCGGCATGGTGCAGGCTGCCGATGGCTGTCCAGATCATCGGCTGACTGAGCTCGACGTCTTTCATGAAGGTGATGATGTCGCCGCTCGGCATGTCGCGCACGAGATTGAAGCTTGTCGCCATCGCCTGCTGGTTGAAGCTGCGTCCAGTATCGGTAGAGGCCGTGTTGTAGATCGCGCTCAGCGACTGCAGCACCTCTTTTGCGAGCGTCAACGCCCCCTGATCGCCCCCCAGCGACTTTTCCATATTGGCGTGCATGCGTACCACGAGGGCAGTATTAAAGCCTGACTGCGCTTCGATATCCAGGCGGCTCATGGCCGCCACGATGTCCGCCATGCGGCAATCGGGCGCCAGGTTCAATGTCTGGACGGCCGCTGCACGCAGGTCACTGAGCGACACGCTCGCAAGCTGTCGCATCACTTTCGAGACAATGCTGGCACACACGCGAGGATGCGTCTGTGAGACGTTCGGACACGCGCCCTGGTTGATCGTCTTCACCGCCAATGCGAGAGACTCGACCTCCGGCGCAACACGGAACAGACCTGCCGTGACGTTCGTA
>JBAZPE010000334.1:0-3941 GCA_041648375.1 Burkholderiaceae bacterium
CCGCCGTGCCGACCGCCGCGGCACTGTCGGCCTCGACGCCTCGCCGCACCCGCCCCCATATGTCGGCCTCCCAGGAGACCGTACCCTGGAAGGTGTACTGGTTCGACGGACCATTGCTGCCGGAGAACCCTTCACCCGTGCCTGAAACGGAAGACGACGACGAACGCCCATTACCTGATCGAGTGGCAGAGCCCGTGAGGCCCACATTCGGAAAGAGATCTGCCCGCGTGTTGCGCAAGGTGGCGATGGCCGCACGGTAGTTCGCCTCGGCCTGCGCCACGTTCTGATTGCCCAGATCGAGCTGGCGCATCAGGTCGTTGAGGATGGCGTCGTCATAGATTTCCCACCACGGACCGCGAGGCAGATGGTCGCCGGGCTGCGCTGCGTTCCAGCCCGGCATGGCTGCTGCCTTGTAGGTTTCCCCGAGATCCTGCGACGGCCGAACATAATCCGGGCCGACTGCACATGCCGAGAGCAGGGTCGCCAGCATGATCGCACAGGCCAGTCGGCAGACCCGAAAACGCGGCATTGAAGGAGAAGGCAAGAATCGATTCATATCAGAGGCTGTCAGGTCGGACCGGATCGAGATCATCACAGTACCTCGGGCTGGCGTCGAACGCGCAGGCGCGCCCACCGGTCGCGCAGGCACAGGCTGACGCGATCCAGATAGAGATAGATGACCGGCGTGGTGTAGAGCGTAAGGATCTGGCTGAGCAGCAGGCCGCCCACGATGGTGTAGCCCAGCGGTTGCCGAATCTCTGCACCTGCACCGATGGCCAGAACCAGCGGAAAGGCACCGAGCATGGCTGCGAGGGTGGTCATCATGATGGGACGGAAACGGATCAGGCAAGCCTCGAAAATAGCGTCGTGCGAGGACAGGCCCCGCTTTCTTTCGGCATCCAGCGCAAAGTCGACCATCATGATGGCGTTTTTCTTGACGATCCCGATAAGCAGGAACACGCCGATCAGGGCAATCACCGTGAACGGTTTGCCCACCAGTTGCAATGCGAGCAACGCACCGATGCCTGCTGAGGGCAATGTGGAGAGAATAGTCAGCGGGTGGACGAAGTTCTCATAAAGAATGCCCAACACGATATACATGGTGATCATCGCAGCCAGGATCAACCAGGGCTGCTGGTTCAATGTCGTCTGCAATTGCGCGGCCGTGCCCTGGAACCCGGCCTGGACCTGATCGGTGGGCAGATTGATCTCGGCAATGGCGGCGTCGATGGCGGCACTGGCCTGCCCGAGCGCCACGCCCGGCGCCAGCGCAAAGGACACGGTATCTGCCACGAACAGCCCCTGGTGGGAGACGCTTAACGGTGCGGTGCCGATCTCATAGCGCGCGATGGTGGCCAGCGGCACGCGCGAGCCATCGGCCGTAATGATATCGACCAACTTGAGCGATTCGGCATCACGTGCGAATTGCGGTGCAACCGACATGACGACGTTGTATTGGTTCAACGGCCCGTACATGACCGAGACCTGCCGTTGACTGAAAGAGTTGTTCAGCACGGCCGATATCATGGCCATATCGATACCCAGGCGAGTGGCGGCATCCCGATCGATGACCAGATTCACCTGGCGACCCCGCTCCTGTGTTTCGGTATCCACATCGGTGAGCTCGGGCAGCGCCGCCAGCGCACGCTGCACGCGCGGCATCCAGGTGCGCAGCGTCGAGAGTTCGCCAGCCATGAGCGTGTATTCATAGGACCCGGCAGTCTGCCTGCCGCCTGCGCGCAGATCCTGCTGCGGGATAAGGAACATGCGTGCGCCAGCCTCATTGCTGAGCTGGCCGCGCAAACGATTGACGACGTCATTGGCACTGACGCCACGCTGCCCGATGGGCTTGAGCTGGATCAACATGAAACTGGTGTTGCTTCCGCCGCGCCCACCGGCGAAGCCCACCATGCTTTCGACGGCCGGATCCTTGAGGATGGCGGCGCGGAATTTCTCCATTCTGGGCAGCATGGCGGTGAACGACGTGCCCTGATCCACACGGAACACACCGATCAATTGCCCGGTATCCTGGTCCGGGAAAAACCCTTTGGGGATCACCGTGTAGAGATAGGCGTTCAGTCCGATGGTCACCACCAGCGAAAGCACGACCAGCCGGCCATGCGCCAGCGCCCAACGCAGGCTGCGCGCGTAGCCTCTGAACATGGCGTCGTAAAGTCCAGCGACGCCGCGGGCCACACGCCCGAACGCGCGCGCATGCCAGGATGGCTTGTGCTGGCCGGTGGGCGCGCCAAGCAGGACGCCAGCGTTGACCGTCGAGCTATCGCTGTGATGGTTGCCGTTGCCGTAACCGTTGCCGTCGTCGTTGCTGCTGTAGCCACTGCCCGCTCGACTCTCAACGCCAGCTTCGTGCCCAGGTCCCTCGCCCTTCGTCTGCCGCCGCAGCATGCGGGCGCACATCATCGGCGTGAGGGTGAGCGACACCGCCAGCGACACCAGCACGGCAGAGGACAGGGTGACGGCGAATTCGCGGAACAGGCGCCCGACCAGCCCACCCATCAGCAGGATGGGGATGAATACGGCAATGAGCGACAGGCTCATGGACAACACCGTGAAACCCACTTCCCGCGAGCCCCGAAGCGCGGCGCGCAGCGGTGAGCGACCACGCTCGATGTGCCGCATGACGTTCTCGAGCACCACGATGGCATCGTCCACCACGAAACCGGTGGCCACGATCAGGGCCATAAGCGAGATCGTGTTGAGCGAGTAGCCGCACAAATACATGACGATGAAGGTGCCCAGCAGCGAAACCGGCACCGCCACGGCAGGAATCAGGGTCGCGCGAACGCGGCGCAGGAACAGCAGCACCACCAGAACCACCAGCACAACGGCGATGACCAGGGTGAGCTCCGCTTCATGCAGCGATGCCCGAATGCTGGGCGTGCGGTCCTGGGCAAGCGTCAGAAAGGCCTGACCAGGCAGCAAGGACGCAATGTGCGGCAGCTGGCTGCGTACCGACTCCACGACATCGATGATGTTGGCGTTGGCCTGGCGTCGCACGATCAGCAGCACGGCCGGATCGTTATTGTAAAAACCAACCTGATAAAGGTCTTCGACCGAATCCGTCACGGTGGCAATGTCGGAGAGCCGCACCGGCGCACCATCGCGAATCGCGACGATCAAGGGTCGATACTGCTCGGCGCTGTTGAGCTGATCGCTGGCCATGATCTGCCAGTGAAAATCATCGTTTTCCACCACGCCCTTGGGGCGATTGGCATTGGCACCGGAGAGCGCCGTGCGCACTTCATCGAGCGCGATGCCGCGATTGGACAGCGCGCCCGGGATGAGATCGACACGCACGGCAGGCAACGAGCTCCCGCCCACCGACACTTCACCGACCCCATCGACCTGCGACAACTTCTGCGCCACGATCGTGGAAGCCAGGTCATAAAGCTCGCCCTTGGTCAGGGTCGGCGAGGTCAATGCCAGCGTCATGATGGGCGCCGACGCAGGATTGACCTTGTTGTAGGTCGGGCTGCTGCGCATGCCGGTGGGCAGCAGACTGCGCGCCGCGTTGATGGCCGCCTGTACGTCACGTGCTGCCCCGTTGATGTCGCGACTCATGTCGAACTGCAGCGTGATGCGCGTCGATCCCTGGGAACTGTTGGAGGTCATTTCCGTCACCCCCGCGATGCTGCCCAGCGACCGTTCAAGCGGCGTGGCCACGCTCGATGCCATCGTTTCAGGGCTCGCCCCCGGCAGACTCGCCGAGACCGATATCGTGGGGATATCCATCTGCGGCAAGGGTGAGACAGGCAGCCTGAAAAACGCCAGGATGCCCAACATCACCACGCCCAGCCAGATCAGCGTGGTGGCCACGGGACGCATGATGAAGGGTGCCGATATATTGGCCACGGGTCAGTCCGCCCGCACGCGGCGAAGGCGTCGCCGCTCGGCCGACGCACGCCCCCGGCGACCCAGAC
>JBAZPE010000335.1:0-3938 GCA_041648375.1 Burkholderiaceae bacterium
TGCCTGATGGCTTCGATCAAAAGAAAGATGCCATACATGCCAGGGTGACAATAGGAAAGTCCGCCACCATTGGTGTTCACAGGCAGCGAGCCGCCCGGCGCAATGCGGCCGTCGGACACGAAATCGCCGCCCTCACCCTTGGCGCAAAAACCGAGATCCTCCAGAAACAGAATCGTGTTGATGGTGAACGCGTCATACACACCGACGACGTCGACGTCGGAAGATGTCAAACCCGCCTGCGCATAGGCCATGGCGCCGGAGATTCGCGCGCCGGTATTGACCAGATCCGGCATGTTGCTGATGGTCTGATGCGTAGTGCAATGGCCCGACCCTAACAGATACACCGCAGGTCTGGACAACGAGCGCGCACGCGCGGGCGTCGTCAACACGATCGCGCCCCCGCCATCCGACACCAGACAGCAGTCCCGAATGGTCAACGGATAGCTGACCATGGGCGATGCCAGCACCTCTTCGACGGTGAGGGGCGCTTTCTCCCACGCCTGGGGATTGAGCAGTGCCCACTGGCGTGCGGCCACGGCCACTTCGGCCAGCGCCTCACGCGTGGTGCCGAATTCGTACATGTGGCGTGCTGCGGCCAGAGCATAGGCGGTGGTGGGCAGAAAGGGCCTGAAGGGCGACTCATACGGGTTCCATTCTGCCGAGCTGGTATTTTTGCGGCCCAGAGAACGCTGCGTACTGCCGTAAGCGACCACGGCGACCTCGCACAGGCCGGCGGCTATCGCGGCTTCGGCTCTGACCAGGTGGCCCATGAACGACGAGCCCCCCGTGGACGTTGAATCGATGTAGGCTTCGGGCAGATTGAGATACTCCGCGAGCGCCAGACCGGCGAGGCGACTTTGAGTCGTGGCACAGAAAATACCGTCCACGTCTCGCAACGTCAGACCGCAATCGTCCAGCGCACGCCCAACGCCCTGAGCCATCAGATCCAGCGCGCTGTAGCCTGCACCTACCATTCCCAGATCGGATTCGGCAGCACCCACCACTGCGGCGCGACCAGGTCGAAAATCATCACGCATCACGTTGATTCCAATGGATAGAAAACAGGAATCGGCTCATCCAGCCCTTCCTCCTGAACACTGCGAAACGCAACGCGCTGCCCGATCGCCACGGCCAGCGGATTGTCGACCACGACACGGCTCATGACACGAAAGCCTTCATCCAGATCGATGAGCGCGACGTTGTAGGGCTCACCTTTGCGCGGGTAGACAACGGAGGTGCTGTAGACCGTGCCGGCACCCGCGCTCACGCGCCACTGAAGCGCGGTGTCTCCCGTGTAGGGGCACAGCACCCTTGGGAAAAAGACGGCACGATCTGCCTTCGGGCTGAACTGATAGGCCAGTTCACCCGCTTTCAGGTGCTGAACATAGCGCGCGTAAGGCGATTGTTCTGGGCCAGGCGCATCATTGATCGTCATTTGCCGTGCTCGTACATCAGATTCAGGCTTTCAGCGATCATGACCGGGCGCTCCTGCCCCTCGCGATACATGGTGTTGCCGTAGGTCAGGCGCACGCCACCTTCGGTGCGCTCGAAAGCGATGAGGCTGCGCTCCAGGCAGATTCGGGAATCGACGGGCACCGGCGCGGTAAATCGGACTTTGTTCGACCCATAATTGATGCCGCGGCCGCGTTGACGCACCTTGACGATTTCGCCTCCCATCCCGGTCATCAGCGACAGCGTCAACATGCCGTGCGCGATGGTCTTGCCATCGGGCAGTTCACGCCGGGCACGATCGACATCGACATGGATCCAATTGTTGTCCAGCGAAAGTCGCGCAAAATCGTCGATCATGGATTGGGTGATCTGCACCCAATCCGTGCGACCCAGCACTTTACCGACATAGCCTTCGAGCTCATAGGGCGTTTCAACGTTCAACATGCTTGTCTCCTTGATTTGACGGGACTCGAGCCCGTGACCTGTGTGTCAGTTCAGCAATGACACGAGTCGCTGTGACACCAGCGCGTGTGCATCGTCCATGATGCGGTCCACGAGCACCTTGCACGTGGGAATGTCGTCGATAAGCCCCTGGACCATGCCCACTGTCCAGATACCGCCTTCGACATCACCCGACTCGTACACCCCTCTTCCCTTGGCGCCCGCCACCAGCGGCCCGATACGATCGATACCGGCCCCTTCCTGCTCCAGCGCACACACCTGCCCTGAAAGGTCGTTGCGCCATACGCGGCTGGTGTTGCGCAGGCTGCGCAAAATCAGGCGCGTGTCGGCTTCGGTAGAGCGCGTGATGGCCTCCTTGATCTGCCTGTGCACCGGCGCTTCCTCGGTGCACATGAAGCGGGTGCCCATATTGATGCCCTCTGCGCCCAAAGCCAGAGCGGCTACCAGCCCGCGCGCATCGCCAAAGCCGCCTGAGGCGATGACGGGGATCGTCACACTCGCGACCGTTGCCGGAATGAGAATGAGGCCGGGAATGTCGTTCTCACCGACATGGCCCGCGCATTCGAAACCGTCGATGGAGACAATGTCTACCCCGATATCCTGGGCCTTGCGGGCATGGCGCGGTGTGGTGCATTTGTGAATCACGCAGATGCCGGCCGCTTTCAGGGCGGCCATGTGTGCCTCGGGATTTCGGCCTGCCGTTTCCACGATCTTGATACCGGTATCGATGATCACATCGCGGTAGGCCTCATAAGGAATGGGCTTCAAGGTCGGCAGGAACGTCAGGTTCACACCGAAGGGTCGATCCGTGAGATCGCGCACGCGTGAGATTTCCTGCGCCAGCGCCTCCGGACTGGGTTGGGTCAGTGCCGTCAGCACGCCCAGCGCGCCCGCGTTCGATACCGCGGCCACCAATTCTGCGCGCGCCACCCATTGCATGCCACCCTGTACGATCGGATGCTCGATGCCGAGCATGTCAGTCAACTTCGTTTTCAATCTGCTCTCCTAGTCTTGCGATTCGCCGTAGACGGTGCAGTCCGTCGCAAGCGTCAGTGCCGCCCCTGTGACGGCCTGAAGGCCAGCCAGGTCCCATCCTGGCGCCATGCGCAGAACCGACAGACCCGACTCGGTGACGTCGATGACGGCCAGATCGGTGTAGATGCGATCCACGCAGCGCGGGGCAGTCAGGGGGTAAGTGCAGCGCGACAGAATGCGCGACGCACCCTCCCGGGTGCAGTGCTCCATCAGCACCCACACCTTCTCGGCGCCGGCGGCCAGATCCATGGCACCGCCTACGCCCGGAATCTGACCTGGCGCGTCTACCGTCCAGTTCGCCAGGTCACCGTTCTCGGCAACCTGAAACGCCCCCAGACATGCAATGTCGATGTGGCCGCCACGGATCATCAGGAACGAGTCGCTGTGGCTGAACACGGAAGCGCCCGGGCGCAAGGTGACGGGAAATTTGCCTGCGTTGATGACATCCGGATCCTCCTCGCCTGGCGCAGGTGCCGGCCCGAGACCAAGCAGGCCCTGCTCGCTTTGCAGCATCAGCTCCCGATCGGCCGGCACATAGTCCGCGATCATCGTGGGTAACCCGATACCCAGATTCACACACGCCCCATCCGGAATATCGAGCGCAACCGCCCGGGCGATGTCCTGACGACTAAGCTTTGCGCTCATTGGCATGCTCCACTAAACGATCCACAAATACACCTGGGGTGACGATCTGCTCGGGATCGAGCGCACCCAAAGGCACAATCTCACGCACCTGCGCAATCACCAGCGTCGCTGCACCGGCCATGACGGGATTGTTAATGCGTGCGCCTCGGTGGTAGACCAGATTGCCCCACCGATCACCTCTCAACCCTTTCAGCAGCGCGACATCCGCCTTGATCGGCAGCTCCAGCACATACTGCTCGCCATCGATGACGCGGGTTTCCTTGCCCTCGGCCAGCCGGGTGCCCGCAGCCGTGCGCGTGAAGAAACCGCCTATTCCCGCGGCGCCCGCCCGGATGCGCTCGGCC
>JBAZPE010000336.1:0-3933 GCA_041648375.1 Burkholderiaceae bacterium
AGCCCGAGGTCATGCGTGCTGCGCTGGACGCCGGGGCCGACATGATCAACGATGTGTACGGGTTTCGGCAGCCTGGGGCCCTCGAGGCAGTGCGAGCCAGTCAGTGCGGGTTGTGTGTGATGCATATGCAGGGCGAGCCGCGCACGATGCAGCAGGCCCCGCACTACGACGATCTGTTGGGCGAGGTAGGTGCGTTTCTAGCGGCCCGCGTGCAGGCGCTGGTGGAGTCGGGGATCGCAAGTGCCCGGATCGTGGTCGATCCTGGTTTTGGCTTTGGCAAGACAACCTCGCAGAACTATGCGTTACTGCGCGATCTGGCCAACCTGGACACGCAGGGGCGACCCGTTCTGACGGGGCTGTCACGCAAACGCATGATCGGCGAGGTCACCGGGCGCGACGTGAATGAAAGAACAGTGGGCAGCGTGGCGGCCATGCTTGCATGTGTGGCTCGTGGTGCAGCGATCGTGCGCGTTCACGATGTGACAGAGACAGTGGATGCCCTGAAAATCTGGCAAGCCACGCAAACAGGAGTACATGGTGAGTGATCGTAAATATTTTGGCACCGACGGCGTGCGCGGTGAAGTGGGGGGGCCTGTCATCAATGCGGAATTCGCCATGCGACTGGGATATGCCGCGGGGCGGGTGTTGGTGCGCGAGGGGACCGGCGCGGGGCGCCACAAGCGTCCGCGCGTGCTGATCGGCAAGGACACCCGCATTTCCGGCTACATGCTGGAATCGGCCATGGAAGCCGGGCTGTCGGCAGCAGGCATCGATGTGATGCTGGCCGGCCCGCTGCCTACACCGGCTGTGGCGTATCTCACGCGCACGCTTCGCATGGCCGCCGGAATCGTGATCAGTGCGTCGCACAATCCTTTCCAGGACAACGGCATCAAGTTCTTTTCCGCGCAGGGCATGAAGCTGCCGGACTCGATCGAGGAAGCCATCGAGCGCGAACTCGAAGCGCCCCTGGGCTGCGTGTCTTCGGAATTGCTGGGCCGGGCGCGCCGTCTGGAAGACGCCGCCGGCCGATACATCGAATTCTGCAAAAGTACCTTTCCCAACGATCTCGACCTCAATGGCCTGAAGATCGTCGTCGATGCCGCTCACGGTGCGGCCTATAACGTCGCGCCGCACGTCTTCCGGGAGCTGGGGGCCGACGTGCATGCCATCGGATGTGCGCCTGATGGATTCAACATCAATGAAGGCGTGGGCGCCATGCACCCCGAGAACCTGGCTGCCGAGGTGCGCAAGCAGGGCGCCAATCTGGGTATCGCGTTAGATGGCGATGCCGACCGGCTGCAAATGGTGGACGCCGACGGACGCATCTACAACGGCGATGAGCTGATCTATGCCATTGTTCGCGAACGCATGACCCGCCAGACCGTGGCCGGCGTCGTGGGCACGCTGATGACCAACTATGGCCTGGAGCGCAAGCTGCGCGATCTGGACATTCCCTTCGAACGCGCCAATGTGGGCGATCGCTATGTGCTGGAGCAGTTGCAGGCCAAGGGTTGGCTGTACGGCGGCGAGGGCTCGGGCCATTTGCTGTGCCTGGATCTGCACACCACGGGTGACGGCATCATTGCGGCGCTGCAGGTGCTGACTGCGCTGGCACGCAGCGGCCAGACGCTGCCACAGTGGCTCGGTGACCTGAAGATGTATCCGCAGTGCCTGATCAACGTGGCGCTTCCCGCCGGGGTTCAGTGGAAGACGCATGCAGGGCTGCAGGCGGCCCGCGATGCGGTCGAAACCCGCCTGGCAGGCCGTGGACGCGTGCTGATACGGGCCTCGGGTACCGAGCCCAAGCTGCGTCTGATGGTCGAGGCCGAAGACGAGGCCCTGGCCACTTCATGCGCGCAGGAGCTGGCGCAAGTGGCCGAAAACGGCTGGAAGTAAGGCCTGTTGCGTGTTGACCACGACGGGGGCGCCTTCGGGCGCCCCTTTTCAATCGCTGCGCTGCGTCAGCGCTGTCCAGTGGGCCGCCCTGCACGGGTCCGCGACGGTCATGCAATGTACATGAATACGTCAAGAACCTGACACACATCTTCCCTATTCTTGCCGGATTGACCCTGCAAGGAGGGACGTATGCTCGAATTGGCTCGCACTGGATCGTCGTATCCCGCCCCGTCAGTCTCGACGGCTGACCGGGCATCCACGCCTGCACTGGTGGTGGGGCTGGCACGTGGTTCCGCAGAAATCGAAGCCGTCCAGCGTTTGCGCTACGACGTGTTTTCTCACGACCTGGGTGCGGTCTTCCCCGCCAATGCCCAGGGCCTGGATCAGGATCGCTACGACCGTTGGTGCGAGCACGTCATCGTGCGCGAATCCAACGAAGGGCGCATCGTAGGCACCTATCGCATTCTGACCCCGGAGCGCGCACGTATGGCGGGCGGGTACTACACCGAATCGGAATTCGACATCAGCGCACTGGCCGCGCTGCGCACCGGGCTGATCGAGGTGGGACGCTCCTGCGTGCATGCTGATTATCGCCAGGGTGCCGCCATCATGCTGTTGTGGAATGGTGTAGCCGACATCATGCGGCGGGGTGGTTACCGCTATGTACTGGGCTGCGCAAGCGTCAGTCTGCGTGACGACGGTGTGTGTGCAGCAGAAGTCTGGCGCCAGGTGTCCGGCCATCTGGATGACACCAGTGTGCCCAGGGTGCTTCCCATACACCGCTATCCGGTGGAGCGTCTGGCGCACACCTTGCCCGCCAAGGTGCCGCCCTTGATCAAGGGCTACCTGAAATTGGGCGCGCGGGTCTGCGGTGAACCCGCCTGGGATCCTGACTTCAACACGGCCGATATGCCGGTGCTGCTGGATGTGTGCAAAATGGACGCCCGCTATCAGCGGCACCTGAAGCTGGACTACACGCCTCGTCTTCCCGTGCAGGTGGTGCCATGAACAAGACCCCACTTACCCTTTCGGGCGCCAATGCGCCTCTTTCCGACACAGCGTCGGTGCGGACGGTGGTGGCCGCGGGCAAAGCGATCGTTGCGACCAGAATTCGCCGCTCGGTGCTGCGTATGCTGTGTCGCCGCACACGTTCACTGCGCCGTTCGCTGCGTCAGTTCACCCGCGAAATCTACATCTGTCCCTGAGCGAGGAACAGCCCGGGCTCGCTGAGCGTCCTGCCAGACCGATTCATTATTTTCAGCAGCTGGCCTGGCGTTTCAGCGGCCCGACTCGGCATCCGGCAGTTGGCTCTGCGTCCGGCAGCAGGATCAGCATTCGAGCACCTGCTCAGCGCTCCAGCAGCTCGAACGCAAAGCCCACCCGCGTCCATTCGGCCTCTTCGGCGCGCAAGGTGAAGTCACTGAGCGGGTGGTCCGCCAACCATTGCCCATCGACCGATACGACGATGGAGTCGCCTTTCACCGAGACCCCCAGTGGCAGCGGTTCGATCGATTCTCGACGCCGGGCCAACTGCACCGCCAGTCGCAGGCACAGGATGGCGAGCCACTGATCGCGCGATCGCACCAGGCCTTCAAGCTTGCTCAACTTGCTTTGATGGCCCAGCACCAGAACTGACAGCAGTTGCTGATCGGCCCGTGAGAACCCGGGCATGTCGGCATGGTCCAGAATGTAGGCGGAGTGGCGGTGATAGGCGTTGTGGGCAATCGAGATACCCACTTCATGCAAGTCGGCCGCCCAGCACAGGGCCGTGCGCAGATGGGCCCGGTCGGGCATATGTTCGGAAATAGGGTCGAACAGCGCCAGCGTCACGGATCGCACACGCGCGGCCTGCGAGGCATCCACGTGATAGCGCTTGCTGAACTGCCGGACGGTTTCGTCGCGCTTGTCGTGTTCGTCGTCACGCCCCAGCAGGTCATACAGCACGCCCAGACGCAGGGCGCCGTCGCCCGTTTCCATGCGGGTGATGCCGAGTTCATCGAAAATGGCCGACATGATCGCCAGGCCACCGGGCAGGAC
>JBAZPE010000337.1:0-3902 GCA_041648375.1 Burkholderiaceae bacterium
CTGCGCCGCGCATCAACAGATAACCCTCGTCAGCCAGCAGGCGATAGGCCATTTCCACCGTGCCGCGCGCCACGCCCAGCTCACTGGCCAATGCCCGGGCCGCAGCAATGCGATGGCCTGGGCGCAAATGCCCTTGCTCGATCGCCGTCTTGAAGCGATGCCGAATCTGTAGATACATGGGCAGCGCAAGCGATCGGTCGATGCTCAGATCCACGGCAGGCGCGTTGTTCGAACTGCCGCTGCCCGGGGCAAGTCTGGAGGTGGCATCTTGGCCTAGTCGTTTTTGCATTTCTTGGCTCTTCTGGTGAGGCCATGATATTCGCATACTGCTTGCCATGGCGCAGCGTTTTTCAACACCACTGTCGCGCCCAACCTTCACATTGCACTCAGGAGATACACCATGCAGACACGACTCGATTTTATGGCCGCCGACAAAGAAGCCGTCAGGGCCTTGATGGGTGTGGAGAACCACATCAATAAAGGCACACTGGACATTCAGCTCAAGGAATTGGTGCGGCTTCGTGCCTCCCAGATCAATGGCTGCGCGTTCTGCCTGGATATGCATGTGGCGGACGCCCGTCGCGCCGGCGAGAACGAGCGGCGCCTGGCGACTGTATCGGCCTGGCGTGAAACACCGTTTTTCAGCGATCGTGAACGTGCGGCACTGGCGTGGACGGAATCATTGACGACGATCTCCGACAATCATGTGCCTGATTCGATCTGGGAAGATGTGCGTGCGCACTTTACCGATGCCGAATTGGTGGAGCTGACATTGTTGATTACGTCGATCAACAGCTGGAACCGCTTCGCCATCGCCTTTCGCAAGATGCCCACATGATGATGCGAGCGCCCTCGTTCGAGGTGGATATCACCATCGCTCATATCGACGATGACCCACAGGCGCTGGCGGCGTCGTTTGATGTGATGAGGCAGTTGCGCCCGCACTTACACGACGCGGTCAGCTATATGGCGCAGGTGCGCTATCAACGTGAACAGGGTTATCGTCTGCTGGGCGCACAAGGGGATGGTCAGATCTTGGGCCTGGCCGGTTACCGACTCATGGATAACTTGCTGTATGGACGCCTGGTCTACGTCGACGATCTTGTCGTGACAGCAGCCATGCAACGATCAAAAGTGGGAGAACGCCTGCTGAACGCCGTACGGGCCGAGGCGCGTTTGATGGACTGTGACCATCTGGTTCTGGATACAGGGCTGCACATGTCGCTGGCTCAACGCTTTTATTTCCGCCAGGGCCTGTTGGCCCAAGGCATGCACTTCGTCGAACCACTTGCCCTGGAAGTCCGATCATGACACGCATTCTATTGTTGAACGCCGGGCCTCATGGTGAGCATAGTCACGGGAGCCAGTTGGCCCGGCGAACCATCGAGGCCGCGGGGTGGAAGGCTGCGCAGATCACCTGTCGCGACCTGGTGCGCGTGCCGATTCCGCCGATCAGCGCCGCCTATGCACAGTCGCTGACGTCGAACGCGCCCAACGATGCACCCGCCTTCGAATGGTCCGAACGTTTGATCGCCGAGCTGGAACAGCACGATGTGCTGTTCATCGTGACGCCCATGCATAATTTCACGGTGCCGGCCGCGCTGAAGTTGTGGCTGGATCACGTGATCCGGATCAACCGCAGTTTCATTGCTACGCCTGAAGGCAAGGTCGGCACGATCGCGGATCGACCGACGGTCGTGCTGGTCAGTTCCGGCGGGTTTCATGTGGGTGAACGCGCCAGGCAGACGGATTTTCTGACGCCTTATCTGACCTATGCGTTGGCTTCGATCGGCATCAGGAACGTTCGCTTCGTTGCGCTACAGGGCCTGGTGTTTGGGGACGAGGCCGTGCGGGTGGCAGTGAGCGGTGCAGAGACGGAACTGGCGGTGGCGTTGCACGCGTGCATCTCGGGCTGATCATGTTGCGCCAAGCACAGCGCGTCGGCGCGTGCGTGCCACCAGGGGTGTGACGGCTACGGCCAGCAATGCGCACGCGGCTGCGGCGTAACCGGCGCTTGCCGGCCCCCATGTCTGCACGCTGATGCCGCCCAGCATGGCGCCGAACGCGATGCCGGCATTGGCGGCCGATACGTTGATCGTGCCCGCCAGCGCCTGCGCATGGGTAGCCGCTTTCATGACGCGAATCTGGCAGATCGGATAGAGTGCCGTGTTGGCAATGCCCCAGAGCGCCAGCGCGATCACCAGCAATGTTGTTGATTGGGCCAGGGCAACGGTCAGTGCCATGCCCGCTGCCAGCAGCACGCCGAATGCGGCAGTCGTTTTCAGGGGGTATTGATCGACCCATTTGCCACCTAGCCAGTTGCCGATCAGCCCGACGGCACCAAAGCCCATCAGCCACCAGCCCACGTACTGCGGTGCCACGCCTGCCACCCGCTCGAGGATGTCTGCCAGATAGGTGTAGGCCGTGAACATGGCGGTGAATACCAATACCGAAAGGGCGACGTTGCCGAGGAAAAACGGGTCTCGCACAATGCTGGCCTGTTCGCTCAGGCGCAGGCGCGCAGGCTTGCGCAGCGCTGGCATAGCCCATTGCATGGCAATGGCAATGAGCAGCGCCAACGCGGCAAGCATCCAGAATGCACCGCGCCAGCCCACGCCATCGGCGGCAAGCGTACCCAGCGGAATGCCGAACAGCATGGCGGCAGAAATGCCCAGGTAGACGCGAGAGACGGCACGCCCGGCATGCTGCGGCCCCGCCAATTGTGCCGCGGTTTCGCTGGCCGTACCCCAGAACACGGGCAGGGCCAGGGCAGGCAGGAAGCGGGCGATGGCCAACACCCAGAGATTGGGTGCGACAGCAGCCAGCGCGTTGGCTGCCGCAAACAGAAGCAGAATAGCCACGAACAGCCGCTTGCGTTCGATGTGCGAGAGCCACGCGGTCATGATGGGGCCGGCGAGCATGACCACCAGCGCGAACAGGGTGACAAGTTGACCGGCCGTGGCGGTGCTGATGTTGAGGTCGCGCGCCAGCGATGGCAGCAAACCGACGATCAGAAATTCGGTGGTGACGATGATGAACGCTGCGATGGCCAAAATGATGATGGACAGGCGCTGGCCTTGCGCGGGCGCCAGGTCGGGCGCTTGAGCGTGCAGCACAGCTGCTGGGGTAGACATGGGGGCACTTCCTGAGGATGGCAGAGAACAGATCGCAAGCATATTCCGGTATTGAATGCTTATCTGCGATCAATAATCCTGCGAATGTGGAATTAAATTCGCTAATATGGGGCGTGTCAGCGTGTCAGCGCGTCACCGTGGTTTCGGCCCATCAGCCGGTCGCCTATCCACCCTATTGGTCCCCTATGACGCCATCCGAACGTTTGAAAGGTATCGAGGCCTTCGTCGCCACCGCCGATGCGGGCAGTTTCACCGCCGCAGCCTCGCGTCTGAATTTGACCAGCTCCGCGGTTGGCAAAGCCATCGCTCGCCTGGAGGCGCGGCTTAACGCCCGGCTGTTCGAGCGCACCACCCGACGGATGACGCTGACCGAAGCGGGCGCGGCGTTCTATACCGTTTGTGTGCGGGTACTGGGGGATCTGGAAGCAGCCGAGCAGGCCATGGCCGCCGAGCAGTTGACGCCATCGGGCAGGCTGCGGGTCGATCTTCCGGCCACGTTCGGTCGGTTGAAGGTGATGCCGGTGTTGCTCGCCTTCGGCAAGCAGTTTCCGGCCGTGAGATTGCACGTGTCATTCACCGATCGGTTTGTCGATGTCGTGGAGGACGGCATTGATGTTGCGGTGCGCATCGGCGGGCCCGGCACTGCGCCAGCGGGATTGCGTCAGCGCCTGCTGGGCACGGAGCGTCTGATTTTTTGCGCCTCGCCGGATTATCTTGCCCGCCAGGGCACACCTGATGACACCGACGCGCTGGCCGCGCACGATGCGG
>JBAZPE010000338.1:0-3896 GCA_041648375.1 Burkholderiaceae bacterium
TCACGCCAGGACGAGCGCAAGCGTGTGAGCATCGCAGGCAGTGCCGGCGCCGCACCGGCGGGCTGAGAGCGCTCTTTGAGCAGCAGGAAAGCGGGCACCGCCGCAAGGGCAAATACCACGCACGTGGTCACGACGACCCAGGGCACGTAATCCTGTGCGGCAATGTCCCGCCCCGATGCCTGGGTCACGATCGCCAAGGCAATACCCAGCGTCAGCATGCCGCCAAAATAGCCGAACCCCCAGCCCCACCCCGACACGCGACCCAAGGCCTGGGGACGCGCCAGTTCCGGCAGGAAGGAGGCCACGGCAGACTCGCCGACGCAATAGCAATAATTGGAGATGGCGATGGCCACCAGACCCAGCGCAATGGCGCCAGGGCCGACAAAGGCCAGCACGCTGGTGGCGATGATGCAGCCCACCGTGCTGGTGAACAGCAGGCGACGCTTGGCTGCGCGCGCATCGGCCCGCGCACCCAACCAGGGCATACTGAGCATCACCATCAAATAGGACACGGACAGCGCGCATGTCCAGGCGAATGTGCCCCATGCGTGACCGGCCGCGACCACCCCGACGAAATAAGTGCTGAACACGGCCGTCAGAATGACGGTGGTGTAGCCCGAATTGGCAAAGTCATACATCGCCCAGGCCAACACTTCTCGGCGCCTGACGCCGGGGTTGAAAGCGCTCATGCCTTCAGTGCAGCGATGCCGGCACGTGCGGTTTCCACATCCTCGTTGGGTTTCACACCGGATACGCCGACTGCACCCACTACGTGACCTTCGACCACGATGGGTACGCCCCCTTCCAGCATGCCCGCCAATTGCGGTGCAGACAGGAATGCCACACGACCGTCGTTGATCATCTTTTCGTAGGCCCCGGAATCACGCTGACCAATGGCTGCCGTATGCGCCTTGGCAGGCGAAATATGGGCCGACACCGGTGCGGCGCCATCAAGGCGGACCAGACCGAGCAGGTGCCCGCCATCATCGACGACGGAAATCGTCACCGCCCACCCCTGGGTCGTGGCATGGGCCTTGGCTGCGCCAAGAATCGCTTCGACATCGACGGCGGTCAGTACGGGTTTCGTTTTCATGGACGAGCATCCTTTATGAATTGGAGTGTTTGTGGGTCTTCAATCGTGGAGAGATCCCCCGGATCCCGCCCTTCACACAGCGCGACAATGGCTCTTCGAACCACTTTGCCCGAACGGGTCTTGGGCAGAGCGGGCACGAACAGAACGCGCGAGGGTCGTGCAAAAGCGCCAAGCTGTGACTGAACCCGTTGCATGATATCGCTTTCCAGCGCTTTCGCATCCTCTGCCTGGGGAAGATCCGCGCGCTTCAACACCACGAACGCAATCGCAGCCTGACCTTTCAAGCTGTCGGAGATCCCGACCACCGCGCATTCGGCCACCGTCGTGTCGGAGTTGATGGATTCCTCGATTTCGCGCGTGCCCAGTCGATGGCCAGCCACGTTGATCACGTCATCCGTGCGGCCCAGAATGAAGTAGTACCCGTCCTCATCCACCCTCCCCCAGTCGAAAGTCGAATAGATCTGGCGGTTGGCGATGGCCGAAAAATAGGTGCTGACAAAACGTGCGTCGTCGCCCCAGACCGTGGTCATGGCACCGGGTGGAAGCGGCGGCACGATCGCCACCACACCTTTCTCCCCGGGTGGCAGATCGGCACCCGTCACCTCATCGACGATGCGTACGTCAAAACCGAAAACCGGGAACGAAGGGCTGCCAAATTTGGTTGGGCGTTTCTCCACGCCAGGTTGAGCCGACAAAATGGGCCAGCCCGACTCGGTCTGCCAATAATTATCGATGATGGGCTTGCCCAAGGCTTGCGACAACCACGCTGCCGTGGGCTCGTCCAGCGGCTCACCCGCAAGGTAGATGCTGCGCAGGGAAGACAGATCGTGACCGGCCATGTGGCTGGGATCCTGCTTCTTGAGCACACGAATCGCAGTCGGCGCCGAAAACAGCGTGTTGACCCGATATTTTTCGATGATTTTCCACAGGATCGACGCGTCCGGGCGGATCGGCGTGCCTTCGTAAAGAATGGTCGTCTGGCCGCCGATGAGCGGCCCATAGACGATGTAGGAGTGCCCCACGACCCAACCGATGTCACTGGTACAAAAGAACACATCGCCAGGCGCACCGTCGAACAGATATTGCATGGATGCCGCCAGCGCCACGGCATAGCCTCCGGTATCACGCTGGACGCCTTTGGGACGCCCGGTGGTCCCCGAGGTGTACAGAATGTAGGAAGGAGCCTGCGCGGGCATCCACGTCACCGGCACCTGTGCACCGTGATGCTCACGCTGCAAGGTGGCGAAATCCAGGTCGCGCCCCGTCTTCATTTCGGCGGGCGCCAGCCCTCGATCCAGCACGATGACCGCACCGGGAGGATGCGCCGACAAGGTGAGGGCATGGTCCAGCAAGGGTTTGTAGGCCACGACCCGGCCCGCCCGCGACCCCGCATCAGCGGTGACGATCACCTTGGGCATGGCGTCGTCGATGCGCTGGGCAAGACTGACCGACGCAAATCCGCCGAACACGACTGAATGCACTGCCCCGATGCGGGCGCATGCCAGCATGGTGAACACCGCTACGGGCACCATCGGCATGTAGATCAGCACCCTATCGCCTGCCTCAACCCCCTGCGCCTGGAGCATGGCGGCCACTACCTGAACATGATCCAGCAGCTCACGCCGTCGAAATGACTGTTCCGCGTTGACTTCGGTCGAGACCCATACCAACGCCAACGCTTCGGGATCGGCCTCACACCAACGATCCACCGCGTTGTGACACAAATTCGTCGTGCCATCGGGAAACCATCGGGCAAAGGGCGGCTTGCTGTCATCAAGCACGCGGGAGAAGGGGCGGTCCCAATGAATCCGTTGCGCCTCACGTGCCCAGAAAATGTCACGCTGATGTAAGGATTCGTAATGGAAATCCCGAGTATCTTGCATTGTCTTCTCCTGTTATTTTTCTGTCTCAATCAGTAAGCGCCGTTCCGCAGGCCCCACTTTATGGGGCTCAGCACGCCGCGTTGATGTCGTACAACTGCAACATGTATTCAGTTATCATCACGCGTCGCGCATTTCACCGTTGATAGCACGTTACACAACGGTATCTCAGGACGCAATTGGAGTTGCTAGAATCCGCTCCAATTTCGAGTACCAAACACTTGATTTAGCTCAGGAATCTCCGAGGACCGCAATCCTCGCTTTTAATTTTCAGGTAAGCATGGCTCATTCTGCGCTAAACCGAACAACGCGATCCATGCTCGGATATCTTATCCCTGCGCTCACCATACTGGTGATGGCGGGTTGCACTGCCCCGAGCAAGACCCAACAGGCTGCCGCGGCACGCAACTTCACCACGACAAATCCCTACCTTGCCCGTGCGGTCGATGATGACCCTATCGGACGCCTGCTCAGCCAGCAAATACGCAAACCCTCCGCCGACCTGGGCATTACTCCACGTGAAGCGATGGTGGGTGAAGCCCTGAACCATCTCGGCATTCGCTATCGGTATGGCGGCAACTCCCCGACCGAAGGTTTCGACTGCAGCGGCCTGGTGTCGTATGTGGCGTTTCAGTCGCTTGGACTGACCCTGCCCCGCTCTGCTGCCGATATCGCTGCCAGAGGCCAGGAGATCGAGCGTGGCGAGCTGGTTGCAGGTGACCTGGTCTTCTTCAACACCATGGGCCGCAAGTTTTCACACGTCGGGATCTACGTAGGCGGCGATCGCTTCATTCATTCGCCCAGCGCCGGTGGTGTCGTCCGCGTGGAAGATATGAAAATGGCGTACTGGACCAAGCGTTACAACGGTGCGCGTCGACTCGATACCCCCTCACTGACGGCCATGACATCGCAGAAACAGCGAT
>JBAZPE010000339.1:0-3888 GCA_041648375.1 Burkholderiaceae bacterium
GCACGTGTTCGAGCTGCGGCCTCTGGCCAACACCCACCGCGAGGGCTCGGTGCATCGACAGCCCTGAGCGAGTGAAAAGGCGGGGTCACGCACTAACCACGATTCAGCGCGTCACCGCGCCCTCAACGCGCGCCTGGATGGCCTTCGCGGCCACTACGCCATCGGCCATGGCCGTCACCACGCAGGGATGCATGCGGTGGGCGACTTCGCCAATGGCGTAGATACCCGACTCGGACGTTTCAGCAGTCTTAAAATCAGTTTTGAAATAACCGGAGGCATCGCGCGCCAACATCAGATCGTCGGCAAAAGGCGCGCGCGGCTCCCAGCCGTAAAACACCAGAATCAGATCGTATTGCCGCCCGTTCACCCGGCGCGATGCCGGCTCGACGGCGTGCGGGCCGAGATGTACATCGACCGTGCTGGCGCGCTCGAGCCACTGCGCCTGCGCCCGGATCGAACGGGCATAGATGTGCACCTGCGCCGCACCACGATCGCGCACATAGCTATAGTTCTCGAATGCGTTGTCGCCCCCCCCCAGAATCGCGATCGACTTACCGCGAAAGTCCTGCTCTGCGACATGCACGCCCGGGCCGACCAGCACACCCGGAAAATGCTCGCCAGGCGCCTGTCCTGGCAGCGGACGGGCACAGGTACCTGAGGCAATCACCAGGGTGCGCGACATGACCTCACCATTGCCCTGGTTGCTGTAGGAGGTCAGAAAACCGCGGTCACTGCGCTGCACGCGGCGAACGCGGGTCGAGGTCAGGACAGGAATTTTTGCGAGCTCGACACTGCGGGCAATGTTGGCTGCGACCTCGCGGCCTGTCAGATCGGGCAGCGCGGCAATCCAGTTATCCTGGAACGGATTAGTGCGCGCCAGTCCGCCCAGGCCGTCGGCCGATTCCAGCAGCAAGGGGGACAATCCCAGCCGGGCCAACCATACGGCACAGGAGGCACCTGCAGGCCCCCCGCCCACCACCACGGCATCGTATAACTGCGCCACCTGTTGCCACCTCGTTTTCCAGTGTGTGGCTGACATCATACAATTGCCATCCGACCCTATCTGGCCCCAGCCATGCCTACTCGCCGTATTGTCTTCAGCCGCCTCGCGCTAGATGCCCGCATCGGGATACTGGAACACGAGCGCCGCGCGACTCAGCCGCTGCATATCGATGCCGAGATCGACGTCGACATCACCCGACATGTCGATGATCATGACATCCACAGCGTGCTGGATTATCGGCATCTGCGTGACGCCATCGTGCACGAATGCACGCAGGCCCACGTCAACCTGATCGAGACGCTGACCGAACGCGTGGCCAGCAGGCTGATGGCTGATTTTGTCGACATTCGTGCCGTGCGTATACGCATCAGCAAACCCATGGCATTTTCCGACTGCGCGGCGGTCGCCGTAGAGGTGCAGGTCACACGTGATGTCAACTAACTTAGCCGACCCCGCACCCATCCAGTCTGACACGCCCGTTCGACTGCGCTCGCCTGCCCACGACAAAGCGCGACTGGAAAACAACAAACTGGCGAAACGATTGGCGCGTGAGACCACGCGCGCGATTTCGGACTACAACATGATTTCGGCAGGCGACCGCGTCATGGTGTGCCTGTCGGGAGGCAAGGACTCCTACAGCATGCTCGATCTGCTGTTGACCCTGAGGTCCCGTGCCCCGTTCGATTTCGAGATCATCGCGGTGAATCTTGATCAGAAGCAGCCCGGTTTTCCTGCACATGTGCTGCCGGAATATCTCACGCGTCTGGGCGTGCCATTTCATATCGAAACCCAGGACACCTATTCCGTCGTCAAGCGCGTGATTCCTGAAGGCAAGACCACGTGTTCGTTATGCTCGCGGCTGCGTCGAGGCATTTTGTATCGTGTCGCCTCGGAACTGGGTGCAACCAAGATTGCCCTGGGGCATCATCGCGACGATATTCTGGGAACGTTTTTCCTGAACCTGTTCTACGGTGCCAAGCTCAAGGCCATGCCACCCAAGCTGGTCTCCGATGACGGACGTCACACCGTCATCCGCCCACTGGCCTATGTGCCGGAGTCGGACCTGATTGCCTACGCGGCGCTCAAGCAATTCCCGATCATTCCATGCAATCTGTGTGGCGCGCAGGAAAACTTGAAACGCCGCGAAGTGGGACGCATGATTCAGGATTGGGATCGTAAGCACCCTGGGCGCTCGTGGAGCATCTTCAATGCCTTATCCACGGTGGCGCCTTCGCACTTGATGGATCGCAAGCTGTTCGACTTCGCAGGTCTGGCGCCCACCGGTGTGGCGGATGCGGATGGCGACACCGCTTTCGATCAAGTCGACCTGACGCCAACGCTATCGGCCGACGGCGTTGAGGACGCCGGCCCCGCAGGCGAAACAGGCGCTACGATCATTCGATTCATGAAGGACAAACGAGATGGCCGGTAGCGCCACGCAATAGCGACCAACTGGGAAGCTTCGCCCCTGCACGAGCGCCCCGCCCCGTGCATGGGCGGCCCCGCATACCACTGCATCGATCGACGAGCAGGTGTCAGACGTGCGTGCCTTCCCAACGCGGGCCAGGCACATGAATATCGAGCAACTCGAGCACACGGGATACCGTGTGATCCACCATTTCTTCGATCGTCTTGGGCCGGTGATAGAACGCAGGCAGCGGAGGAAACACAATACCGCCCATCTCGGTCACGGCAGTCATATTGCGCAAGTGCGCGAGGTTGAACGGTGTTTCGCGCACCATCATGACCAGACGACGACGCTCTTTCAAGGTCACGTCGGCCGCGCGGGTAATGAGGTTATCGGACAATCCATGCGCCACCGCGGCGAGCGTGCGCATCGAACACGGCAAGATGATCATGCCCGCCGTGGCAAAGGCGCCACTAGCCAGCGTCGCACCGACATCACGGATGTTGTAGACATGGTCAGCAAGCTCATGCACGGCGTGACGGTCGATATCCAGTTCATGCTTGATGTTCAGCACACCAGAAGCTGAGATCACCAGATGCGTCTGTACGTCGGCCATGGGCGCAAGCGCCTGAAGCAGCCTGATGGCATAGAGTGAACCGGTCGCCCCCGTGATCCCCACCACCAGTCGGCGCGGCGTGGGCGGCGTGCCCGATCCGGGCACCGCCACATTCATGCCGTAGCGCCCGAACTGTCCAGCATGGTCTTGAGCTCACCGCTGGTGTTCATTTCGTTCATGATGTCGGAGCCGCCTACGAACTCACCGCCGACATACAGCTGGGGAATGGTGGGCCAGCTGGAAAATTCCTTGATGCCCTGACGCACGTCCTGATCTTCCAGCACGTTGACCGTGATCAGCTTCTTCACGCCACAGTCACGCAGGATCTTGATTGCCGTCGCCGAGAAACCGCATTGGGGCTGCTGGGCCGTTCCTTTCATGAACAGAACAACGGGGTGCTGGGTGACGGTCTCGCGGATGAAATCTTGTACTTCGCTCATGGTGGCCTCGCAGTTGCGCTAATGGTTTAAGACAGAATTATAGATACCCGCCGGAAATACGCTCGATGCCCGCCAGATCCTGCAAGCTTGCGACCCGAGTAAACCCCGCCTGGCGCAGGAATTCACGCACGGCCTGGGCCTGGGTCCAACCGTGTTCGATCCAGATTGCGCCACCCGGATTCAGGCGGGCGGGCGCGCCTCGCACCAATATCCTGATGTCGGCCAGACCATCAGCGCCATCGGTCAGCGCGCCCTGGGGCTCGAAGCGCAGATCGCCCTCATTCAGATGGGGGTCATCCTGTGCAATATAAGGGGGATTGGACACGATCAGGTCGAAGGTCTCGCGCTCGGGCAGGCCATCGAACCAGTCACTGGTCAGAAAACGGACGTTGGCACCCAGCGTGCCGGCATTGTCGGAGGC
>JBAZPE010000340.1:0-3887 GCA_041648375.1 Burkholderiaceae bacterium
CTGGGGGCGGTCACTCGCAGCGGGTTCGCCACCATGGTCGACTACACCGCGCCCGTGTTCTGGTTCTTCTTCGTGCTGACGGGTATCTCGCTGTTCGTGCTGCGCCGACGTTTTCCTGATCGCCCGCGCCCCTTCAGCGTGCCGCTCTATCCCCTCACGCCGATCCTGTTCGTGTGCACCTGCCTGTACCTGCTGTATTCGAGCGTGATGTACACCGGCGTGGGTGCGCTGGTCGGTATCGGGGTGCTGGCCATTGGTGCCGTGTTGCTGTGCTTCCGTGGACGTTTCGCCAAACCCTGAGTGGCGGGTGCGTCTGTCAATCGGGGTGTCCATTGCCCCTAGCCCTTTGCAGGAGATTCATCGTGAAAAGCCCCTTCGCCTGGCTGGCCGCCGTAGCCGGTGCCACTGCCCTGGTCTGCACCACTGCCGTCGCCCAAACGACAGCGCCCGCTGCGCCTTCGAGAACGCCTGATGTGATTTTTGTGCCGACACCGCAGGATGTGGTGGATGCCATGCTGAAAGTCGCCAAGGTCGGCCCTGACGATGTGCTCTATGACCTGGGTTCGGGCAACGGCATCATTCCTGTCACGGCAGCCAAACAGTTCGGTACCCGTGGCGTGGGTATCGATATCGATCCGACCCGCATTGCCGAAGCCAATGCCAATGCGCAAAAGAACCAGGTGACCGACAAGGTCAAGTTCATTCAGGGCGATCTGTTCGAGCAGGATCTCTCCGAGGCAACGGTGATCAGCCTGTATCTGCTTAATTCGTTGAACGTGAAGCTGCGTCCGAAGTTGCTCGAACTCAAGCCCGGTACCCGGATCGTGTCGCACGCCTTTGACATGGGCGACTGGGCGCCTGAGCAGACCATCAATGTCGATGGTCGCATGGTGTATTTCTGGACCGTGCCCGAGAAGAAGAAGTAACGCCACCCCGCGCATCGCGTCGCAGTCGATCCTCAGCGCCTGCCCGCAGGCTCCCGCACCACGCGTGTCGGGAGCCGGCCGACTTTGCAGGGCAGGGTCTGGCAGTTATGATGACGCGGTCGACCGGCAGGTGCAGGTGCCTGCGCGTCCTGTTCACTGATACGGTTCCCATGTCGTTTGTTCAATTTCTGCGTAGGTCGCATGTGCACGCCAGTGGCCTGTTGCTGGCGTTCACCCTCATTGCGCCAGGCGTATCGGCTCAGCCGGCGCAAAAGCCGCTGCGCATTGCGGTCATCCCGAGCGTGGCCAACGAGGCCACCGAGCTTGCCATTGCACAGGCCCGAACCGAGGGGCTGGCCGTCGAGCTGGTCGAGTTCAGTGATTGGGTGATGCCCAACACGGCCGTGCAGGAAGGGGCGGTCGATGCCAATTTCTTTCAGCATGCGCCGTTTCTGGCACGCTACAACGCTGCAAGCGGCGCCAGACTCGAACCCATTGCCTATGGGTACAGCACCACCATCGGTCTGTTTTCCAAGAAGCTCAAGCGCGGGGATCCCATGCCCGACGGTGCTCGCATCGCGATCCCGTCAGATCCCGTCAACACGGGGCGTGCGCTGCTGTTGTTGCAGTCCATCGGCCTGATCACGCTGAAAACCGGGGTCACGCACGAAGCCACCCTGGCCGATATCACCGCCAACCCCAAGAAGCTCACGTTCGTGCAGATCGAGGGCTCGCAGGCGGCGCGCTCGTTCGATGACGTGACCGCATCGGTCACCTACACCACCTTTGCCAAGCACGGTGGTCTGGACGAAAAAGACGGCCTGGCCTTCGACAATGGCGACCCGGAAAACGTCAAGCGTTATGCCATCCGCTGGGTGGCACGTCCCGATCGCGCGCAGGACCCGCGCCTGCTTCGATTCATCGAGATCTATCAGCAGTCTGCACCCGTGAAGACCACGCTCAAGCGGCTCTACGGCGACCTGATCGATTTTCCATGGTAATGATTCACTCAAATATGTATGGTGTGCAATGACCGATGCGGCAGAACTCAAAAATAGCGGATTGAAGGTCACGTTTCCGCGGATCAAGATTCTCGATATTTTCAGCAAGGGCGAGCAGCGCCACCTCAGCGCAGAAGATGTCTATCGGATCTTGCTCAACGACGGTGTCGAAATGGGCCTGGCGACGGTCTACCGGGTGCTGACGCAGTTCGAGCACGCCGGTCTGCTCAAGCGCAGCCAGTTGGGCGGCAATCGCGCCGTCTATGAGTTGAACGATGGCGAGCGCCATCACGGTCATCTGGTCAGCACGGCTGATGGTACGGTGATCGAGTTCTTTGATCCGCAGATCCAGAAGCGGCTTGAAAAGATCGCCTCAGAGAACGGCTTCGAACTGGGCGATTATTCGATCACGCTGTTCGGCACGCCCAAGTAACAAAGGCTCCAGGAGGTTTCCAGAGGCTTCCCTGCCTGACATGGAACTGAATGCCTAGTAGGATATGGGTGGCTTGCATCGGGCCAAGCACCCTACCGACGGAGGCATCATGGCCTGGCTCAAAGGGGCGCACATTGCCACATTGGCATTATGGTGCGCCTGTCTGTTCTATCTCCCCGCGTTGCTGAACGAAGTGCGCCAGGCCAAAGGCGAGGCGGCGCTGCGTCGCGCCCGCATTATGGCGCGCGGCACGTTCGTCATGGTCGCGTCACCCGCAGCGGTACTGGCCATCATCACCGGAACCGCACTGGTCGTCATGGCGGGGGCGGGCGGGATGTGGCTGGTGGTCAAGCTCACCCTGGTGGCGCTGATGGTGGTCTTTCATCTTCAGTGCGGCAAGCTGATCACCGCGCTCGACGACATTGCGCATCTGCGCAGTTCAGCGCGGTTGCTGGCGCTGCTGATCTACCCGACGCTTCTTATTCCCGCTGTGTTGTGGATGGTGCTGGGCAAACCCTTCTGACAGAAGCGTTCGCAGGCCTCTTCACACCACGCCCTTGTCCTGATCTTCTTCGTGTACGCCGACCTGATGCTCGAACACCAGTTTGCCACCCAGCCACCCCGCCATGCCCACGAGCGCGGCGCCCAGCAAGGACAGATAAATGCCTTCATAAAGGATGGCGTCGATTGGCGCACGAATGCGATAGAGCCAGTTGATGGCGCCGACCGCCAGCAGCATCACCGCAGCAACGAAGTGACTCCAGCTGGCCGCGCGATGCCGGATGTCGGGCACCGACAGCAATTCAATGGTGCCGGTGATGCCGGCCAGGATGCCCATGACGGTGGCGCCACCCAGCAACCACATCGACCCTCGGGCCCAGAACGCATCGGCGGTAAACCAGAATGCGGCGTCGGCACCCAGCGCACCGATGTAGAACGCAATGGGAAAAGTCACCAGCATGGGGTGCAGGGGGTGCTTGGCCACGGCGACCTGAGAGACGGTCCCTTTGGGCAAGGCGCGACTGAAACGTTCCATGAGGCGTATCCGGTAAGAAAAAAAGAAAGCGTGGCCGCAAGACTACCTGATCGGCCGGTGGTTGCCCATGCCAGCAAGACACGCGCCATGGCGGTCCTACTGGCCTGTACCGGCCTGGCGGGCTGTGCGGGCGAGCTATCGACACTGGATCCCGCCGGCCCGGCCGCGCAATCCATCGCGCAGGTATGGTGGTGGATGCTGGGGGTCTCCACGGTCGTGATGGCAGGCGTGCTGGTGTTGGCGGCAATGGCATTTCGCCGTCGCGACGGTGTGAGGCTGTCGTCGCGCGGCGCCTGGCGCATGGTGTTGCTCGGTGGCGTGGCTTTGCCCAGTACGGCCATCATTGCGCTGCTGATCTATGGTCTGCCTGCCGGGCAGAGCATGCGGCTGGCACCGCCCGATGCGTTCGTGGTCGAGGTGCGAGCACACCAGTGGTGGTGGGAAGTGAGCTATCCCGATGGCAGCGGCCAACCCGTCATCAGCGCCAGCGA
>JBAZPE010000341.1:0-3878 GCA_041648375.1 Burkholderiaceae bacterium
GATCAGCACGCCGATGTTGCGACTTTTCAGGAACCGCACGATCCGCTGGATCTCGATCACCGCGATCGGGTCCACACCTGCGAAAGGCTCGTCGAGCAGGATGAACCGGGGGCGGGTTGCCAGCGCTCGCGCGATTTCCACACGCCGGCGTTCACCACCCGATAGCGATAGTGCCATGCTGGTGCGGATGTGGCCGATCTGCAGCTCTTCGAGCAGGGACTCCACTTCTTCATTCACGCGCGCGGTCGTCAGCGTGCGTCCCTGCGCGTCCTGCTGGATTTCCAGCACCGCGCGAATGTTCTCTTCGACATTGAGTCGCCGAAAGACCGATGCGTCCTGCGGCAGATAGGACAGACCCATGCGCGCCCGCTTGTGCATCGGCATGGCAGTGATGACCTGACCGTCGATTTCGATGCGTCCCGCATCGGCCGGCACCAGGCCGACGATCATGTAGAAGCTGGTCGTCTTGCCTGCGCCGTTGGGCCCGAGCAGACCCACCACTTCGCCACTGGTCACCGAAACGGACACGTCCTGAACGACGGTGCGTCCGCCGTAGCTTTTGCGCAATCCGGTCGCCACCAGGTTGCCTGACTGAATCGTCGAGGTGCCGGAGGTACTGGCGGTGCTGACCGTACTGGGCGCGCTCACTGCTGGATCTTGCACTGTCATTTGGACTTGCCCGATGCCTGTTGCTGACGACATGCTGCCTGGGCCGCATCCGACTTGGCGCGAGGTTCAGCCACCGAGCGCACGCGCCCGCCGGCAGCCGACGAGTTCGGTCCGCCCTGGGCCTGATAGGTGCCTGCCTTTTCGTTATAGCGCACGCGTTCGCCGCGGATGGTGTCAAAGGGCTTGCCGCAGACATAGCGGATCACCACCGCCTGACCGATCAGATCGAACTCACCTTTCTTATCGTCGTATTCAGCGCGCAAGCCGGTGCCTTCCACTGCTTCAAAGGTTTCCGGGCGCTCCTGGCGAATACGCACCATCTTGCCCTTGTTCGCGATGGCCGTGCCCTGCTGGGTGCCGTCGGGCAACTGTCGCATGGTGAGGGTATCAGCGTTCAGCGTCATCGTGCCGCGCGTGAGCACGACATTGCCGGTGAAACTGCTTTCTTTTTTGATGTCGTCGTAATTCAGCGTGTCCGACAGAATCAACGTGCTGGGTTCTTCGGCAGGCGCAGGGGCGGCAGCAGCAGGCAACGCCGACAGCGAGGCTGCGGCGGCGCACAACAATGCGGCGAGTGTCCCGGCGACACGAGCGTGCGAGCGATTCTTGGTCATGGTTTGGTCTGGTGATTAGGTGTGGCGGATGCAGGTGGCGTCGGGCGGCGCATGTCCTGGCCGGCGATCTCGACGTCGCTGGACGAAAACACCTGCAGTTGCCGGGTTTTGTTGTTGTACCGCATTCCGGTGCCGTTCATGCGTGATCGGCCCTGCGTCACCTGTGCGGGCAGGTCGGTGAAGACCTCGTCACTGTTGGGCAGCAGGGTCAGCTGGTGGCTGCGAACGTCCAGCTCCTGGCGCTCCGCATCGCCCGGCCGATGGATGTGGGCGTTGCCGGTCATGACGATGCGTGCGCCTTTCTGGTCCATGATGGCCGTATCGGAGGTACCCACGGTCACGGGATTGCCCGGCTGCATGCCGATGGCTCGCGGCTTCTCGATGTCGTAGGAGTCGTCATCGGGATAGTGCCGGGCGAGGTTGCCTTCGAGCCGATTGATCGGCAGGCCCGAGGGGTCGGTGCGCAGCATGACGAAGTTGCGCGCCCAGGAATCCATTTCGTGGGTCTTGCGTGCGGGCGGGTCCACGGCGAGCGCGCGATCGGCGTAATCAGCCGCCCACCACGTGGCGGCAACCAGCACGAACAACAGCCCCAGTGCGACCAGGGAAGGGAATTTTTCTCTCATTGAATGACACCTGGCCCCAACAGACCGGGGCTGGACAGGAATGTTCCCAGCTTGCCGCGCGCCGCGAGCAGCAGGTCGCAGCATTCGCGCACCGCACCATTGCCGCCTGCCAGGGTCGAGGACCAGTGGGCGACCTGGGCGACATAGGCCGGGGCGTGCGGCACCGTGGCAGCAAAGCCTGCACGTTGCATGGCCGACAGGTCGATGATGTCATCGCCCATGAAGCCGATTTGTTCCAGCGGCAGGCCCAGACGCTGCGCCATGTCGGTCAGGGCGCTGCCTTTGTCGCGCACACCCTGCATGACTTCGGCGATGCCCAGTTCGGCCGCACGGCGCGCCACGATCGGCCCGGATCGCCCGGTGATCAGCGCCACGCCTATTCCGGTCTCACGCAACAGGCGCAGGCCATGGCCGTCCTGGGTGTGAAAGCGCTTGAGCATTTCACCGTTCTCGCCGTAATACAGGCTGCCATCGGTCAGCACGCCATCGACATCGAACACCATGAGTCGCACGGCGGCCGCACGATCACGAACATCGGTGCTCACGCGTGAGAGCACCATGGCATCGGCGGGGTGCAGGGGCACGGAAAACGTGGAGGTACTGTTCATATTACTTTCGCTGCCATCAAATCATGCATGTGCAAGGCACCGACCAGCACGTTCTTGTCGTCCTGGACCAGCATCTGGCTCAGTTTCAGTTCGTCCATGCGCAGTGCCGCTTCGGCAGCCAGTGCGTTGGGGCCTATGGTGTGCGGCGCCGGCGTCATGTGATCACCGAGGATCAGACCACGAATGTCGCCCACACGTTCAATCAGTCGGCGCAAGTCACCGTCGGTGAATACGCCCTGCGCGCGCCCGTGTGCGTCCACGACGATGGCCATGCCCATGGCATGCGAGGACATCACTTCGAGTGCCCGGGCAATGCTCAGGTCGGCGGGGGCAGTGGGCAGTGCCGAGCCACTGCGCATCACATCACGCACATGGGTCAGCAATTTGCGTCCCAGCGCCCCGCCAGGATGCGAGCGTGCGAAGTCTTCGCTGCCAAAGCCGCGGGCCTGCAGACAGGCCACCGCCAGGGCGTCGCCCATGGCAAGTGCCACGGTCGTGCTCGATGTCGGTGCCAGATTCAGAGGGCAGGCCTCGGTCTGCACGCTGACATCGAGATGGATGTAGGCCTGCTGCGCGAGTTCGGACGAGGGATTGCCGGTCATGGCGATCAACTTGGCGCCCATGCGCTTGACCACCGGGACAATGGTGAGCAACTCGTTACCCGAGCCGGAGTAGGAGATGGCCACGAGAATGTCGTCGGCGGTCATCATGCCCAGATCGCCGTGCACGGCTTCGGCGGCGTGCAGGAAGAACGAAGGCGTACCGGTCGAGGCGAGCGTGGCGGCAATCTTGCGCGCGATGTGGCCCGTCTTGCCCAGGCCACTGACCACGACCCGGCCTTTGCAGGAAAGCAGGGCTTCGACCGTGCGCGTGAAGCTGTCATCCAGGCGCGCGTGCACCTCCATGATGGCCTGCGCTTCCAGACTGAGTGTCTGTCGGGCCGATTCAAGTGCGCCGTGTGTGGAAAAGGATCTGTGATGGCTCATGCCGCGATTCTAATGCCTCGGGGAAAATGCTGCCCTGCATTGCATCAGCACGGGCATGGGATGGCTTGCTGCCCGCGCGCGGGCTGTGGCATGCTTTGCGCCTTTGACGGATTACCCCCAAGGCCTCGCCATGACAGATACCCCCTCTCCCGTTTTCGGAACCCCACTTTCGTCGGCGGCCACCCGTGTCATGCTCCTGGGCGCAGGCGAGCTGGGCAAGGAAGTGGTCATCGCCTTGCAGCGCCTGGGCGTGGAGGTCATTGCGGTGGATCGTTACGCGCACGCGCCCGGTCAGCAGGTGGCGCATCGGGCGCACGTGGTGACCATGACCGATCGCCAAGCTCTGCGCGCGGTGATCGAACTTGAAAAGCCGGA
>JBAZPE010000342.1:0-3871 GCA_041648375.1 Burkholderiaceae bacterium
GCTGATGTATTTATCGCTCTGGATGGTCCGCGCCAAAGTTTGTCTGTACCTGATATCTCTTTGGGGACAAGAGGCGGTATAGGCATCGACCTCATCGTCGATCTGCGTTCGCATAGCCACCATTCAGGCCATTGGGGAGGGGTGCTTAAAGATGCAGGCGTCATTCTTGCGCACGCAATCGCCAACATCATATCGATCGATGGACGTATCCTCGTGCCTGGATGGACACCCACGGAAATCCCTGAGTCGGTCCGCAAGGCCAGCCGCGCAGTTGTGTTTGAAGACTTACCTGGCGCGCCGGTCGGGGAGGCGGGGTGGGGCGAGCCTGGGTTGTCGAGAGCCGAACGGATCTATATCTGGAGCAGTGCGATTGTTCTGGCTAGTGTGAGTGGTCAGCCGGAAAATCCGGTGCCCGCCGTGACCGGATTTGCCAAGGCACGATTGCAGCTGCGCCACACTGTAGATGTCGACGCCCAGCAAGTGCTGCCTGCCTTGCAGGCGCATTTGGAGAAAATGGGACTGACGGATGTGAATGCGTCGATTGTCACTGACCGTGACTGGTTTCCTCCGTCCCGGACTGATCCTGAGGATCCCTGGGTCCAATGCGTCGCCCGATCCATGCAGAAGACCAGTGGTCATGCGCCCAATATCATTCCCAACATCGGTGCGTCCGGGCCGTCCGAGTTCTTCAAGGAAAACCTGGGCACGCCGATCATGTGGATTCCGCATTCCTATGGTGGCTGCAATCAGCACGGTCCGGACGAGCACGGGCTCGGGTCGCTTTTTCGCGAGGGCTTGGGGTTGATGACGGGTGTCTTCTGGGACTTCGGCGAGGATTCGCCGGGTAAGACGCCCAGAGGCTGAGCCTTATCGGCAGACTGTGAGGCCAAGGACCTCTCCGTGAATGCCGCGAGGGGCAGCACAACATATGTCGCTGCTCGTTCCGCGATGTTGTCTCAATGCCCTTAGCTTCCAGGATGCTCAGTTCAAGCAGAATTTTATTGCGTCTGCATTCAAGATTAACTATCTTGCTCATGTGAACGGTATCCCAACCTCTGATTTTCCCCATGCAGAAAAGGCAGGAGCGACGTTTCGCCGTGCCAGAGTAGCTGATTTGCCTTTCATTCTTGAGTTGCTTGCTGATGACGCCATTGCTGCGGAACGGGAGGGGGGCACGACATTCGATGCCGAGCGGTATATCACCGCCTTCGACAATATCGACAAGGATCCAAATCAGCTACTCGCGGTGATCGATGTCGCCGGGGAGGTTGTTGGCACGCTTCAACTCACCTTCATTCCAGGCCTGCTGCGCGGTGGTGCATGGCGGGGGCAGATTGAAGCGGTCAGAGTTTCAAAGAACCATCGCGGCGGGGGGCTTGGTCAAGCGTTCATATTATGGGCGATCGAAGTTTGTCGTGAGCGTGAATGTCTGATCGTCCAGTTGACCACCGATCGCCGGCGGCAGGACGCACACCGCTTCTACGAGCGCTTGCGATTTGAGAGTACCCATTTTGGGTACAAGCTTATCTTGCAGTGAGTACATGGGCGCAGCATGGCGCGGCTGAGTGGGTGTGACGACCTTACTATCAGTGAAGCACACTGCGCAGAAAGGCTTGCAGCCGCGCGCTCTCAGGGTGCGCGAAAAATGCATCGGGCGCTGCGCTCTCGATCACTTCACCGCCATCCATGAACACCACACGGGTCGCCACTTTGCTGGCAAATCCCATCTCGTGCGTGACACACACCATGGTCATGCCATCGTTTGCCAGATCGACCATGGTGTCCAGCACCTCTGACACCATTTCGGGGTCGAGCGCCGACGTCGGTTCATCGAACAACATAATGTCGGGCTGCATACACAGCGCTCTTGCAATGGCAACCCGCTGCTGTTGCCCACCCGACAACTGGCTGGGATACGCCTTCACCTTTTCGGTCAATCCCACGCGCGCGAGGAGGCGATGCGCGCGTTCCTCGGCGTCGCTGCGTTTTTCCTTATTGGCCCATATTGGCGCCAACACACAGTTTTCAAGCACAGTGAGATGGGGAAAGAGATTGAAATGCTGGAAGACCATCCCCACACGCGTGCGAGTCGCGTGGATGGCGTCCTCGCTTTCCAGTCGGCGGCCCAAGACTTCAATACTGCCTTTCTGAATCAGCTCCAGGCCGTTTATGCAGCGTATCAGGGTGGATTTCCCGGAACCGGAGGGCCCGCAAATTACCAGGCGATCGCCTTTCTCCACGCGCAGAGACACCCGCTTGAGCGCATGAAAATCGCCATACCACTTACTGACGTTATCGATCTGTACGGTCGCGGCGGCACCTGAACTCATCTCATCTCTCCTTGAGTATTCATCTCAGAATCTTGCTGAAAAACTCCTGGGTACGAGCATGAGCAGGGCGGGTGAAGATATCTTCTGGTGGCCCTGCTTCAAGTACGACGCCTGCATCCATGAACACGACCCGGTCTGCGACTTCGCGCGCGAAGCCCATTTCATGCGTGACCACCACCATGGTCATGCCCTGTGCGGCCAGATCTTTCATCACCGCCAGCACATCGGCCACCGTTTCCGGGTCGAGCGCCGATGTGGGCTCGTCGAACAGGATCACCTTGGGTTTCATCGCCAATGCACGCACGATGGCAACGCGCTGTTGCTGGCCGCCGGAGAGTTCCGAAGGGTAGTCCTGCGCTTTATGCGCGAGGTTGACGAGTTCCAGCAGTTCCAGTGCTTCGCGCTCGGCTTGCTCGCGCCTGACGCCGCCGCAGCGCACAGGCGCAAGCGTCATGTTCCCCATCACGGTCATGTGCGGGAAGAGTGTGTAGTCCTGAAACACCATCCCTATTTCCTTGCGCAGGCGATTCCACGCCTTGCGGTTATTGACGTCTGCGGACACGCCGTCAACACTGACCTCACCGCTGCAAGGCGTTTCCAGGCCGTTCAGGCATCGAATGAACGTGCTTTTGCCCGATCCGCTTGGCCCCACCACCACGACGACCTCGCCCGCTCGCACATCCAAATCGATTCCCTTGAGCACGGACGTCGAGCCGAACGATTTATGGAGGCCACGCACGCGGACAAGCTCGTGAGCGGGCTCCATCATGCGGCCAACGCTTGCGTTTGCGCGCGGCGACGCGTACGCGTTTCTGCCAGCCCGTGGCGGCGCTGGGCATTGGCGTCGGATTGTTGCGCAAGACGGGCGGCAGCGGCGTCGATGACCTTGGATACCGCCTCGAAGGCCGGCCCGCCGGACTGGCGCTGGGAGACGCTGACGCCGGGGTCCAGGCAGGATTGCAGCAAGTCTTCCGAGAACACCAGATCATGGCCGAGTTGATCGCGTGCGGCGCGCTCCACCATGTCCAGGGTGATCTTGTCGGCCGTCATGCCGCGGTCAAGGGCCTCGCGCACCACCGCGCCCACGATATGGTGCGCGTTGCGGAAAGGAACATTGGCTTGGCTGACCATGGCGTCGGCCAGGTCCGTGGCCGAGCAAAAGTTCTCCCGCGCACGTTTGAGCATGGCATCTTCGCGCGGTGCAGCGCTCTCGATCACCAGGCGCAACAATTTCAACGCATTGAGACACTCGCGACCGGCCTCCCAGAAACCGGCGACGCTTTCGCGATTGGCATCTCCCGTGTGCGAGAAGTTGGTGCCTTTGACGGCAGTGATGGCGCCTGTGAACAGGCCAAGGACATGGCCCGAACGACCTTTCAGATATTCCAGTACGACCGGATTTTTCTTCTGGGGCATGATGCTCGAGGTGCCTGCCACGCTATCGGGGAATTCGATCAGACCGAATTCGTCGGTCGCCCAGACGAAATAGTCCTGCGCGACCCGACTCCAGGTTGCGGCCAGCACAGTCAGCGCGCCCATCA